>JBKBXK010000181.1:0-4702 GCA_046314095.1 Thermaurantiacus sp.
ACACTCCGTCACCGGTGAGAGCCGCACGATGCCAGGAAAAATCCGGGCCTTCGGCGGCCCGCCCGAAAGAAACCTTCGCCGGGGCATTGCCGACCCGGTCATGCCACAAGCCATCGCACGGCCGAGGCGGGTTCCCGTCTTCTGCAGGCCCCAAAGGCTTAAGCTCCCGGTAGGAAGCACCTGCAGTCTCGGACGGTGCCCGCGCGGCCAACGCCGGCGGGTGAGGTGCGCTCCATAGCGCAATCGCGCGATGGGTCAAGCCGGGTCGGCGAGTGGCTTGGAGTCGGCCCCGAACAGTCGCCGGCGGCCTCCGGCCGCTCCGGCGACTCCACAGATGTCCCTTGCAGGGCACTATGGACCCGGGAATGTCCCGTGATGTCCCGATCCGTCCCGACATGGCAGGCAGATTAACGTGTTGCTTGCCAGCTATGTGGAGCCTGCAGGCGCCGGGTGGGCCGCGCCTTCAGAAAACAGGGGAAACTCCAATGCGCAGGCCACTTTTCCTTTCAGGCGCTGTCGCGCTCATCGCTGCCGGGCAGGTCCAGGCGGCCCATGCTCCCGGCACGGTCTACACTGAAGTTCGCGGCAACTCGGGCACGAGCGGTCTCAACTCCGCAATGTGGTTCCGCAACGGCGAGCCTGTGGGTATGCAGACCGGCACCTGGGATGCGGGACCGCAGGTGCCGGGTGCGACCGAAATGTGGGGCACGACGGCTGCGGCGACCGGCAGTTCCAACGCATCCAGCTTTTCATCCGCCAGCCTCAATCTTGGCCAGCTGAAGGCACGCGTCGACGGAAATACTGTGCCGTTCTTCGGCTCGATTGGTGGTGCAAGCGCCACGATCCAGGATCGCATCTTCTTCACCAACACCACCAGCAACCGCCTGCCGGTCACCCTGTCCTTCAAGGTCGATGGCGCCATCAGTGCGAACGGCGCCTTTACCAACTGGGGGTTCAACAGCATCCTTTGGACGAGTGCGGTCAGCGGCAACGGCATGGGGCAGAGCATCAGCGCCAACCCCGACGGCACTGGCACCGTGCAGTTCGCGCTGCTTGGCGAACAGATCAGCAACGGCCAGCCCTTCCAGTTTCGCGACCAGTTCAGCGGCCAGATCAATGCGAACATCGCAAGCTGGCAGTTCAGCTTTGGCCCCAACCACAATCCCGGGGCTGGTCTCTATGACTATAACCAGTCCCTAACCCTGTGGGTGCCGACCGGGCTCACCACCTTTGAACTGACGGCACGCATGGCCGTCAATCTCTGCAACGCCGGCAGCATCGGAACATTTGAATCCATCCTCTGCAATTTCGGCGATACCGCTGGCCTGAGCTTCGGCCCCCTGCCTGATGGGCTGAGCTGGACGTCGCAGTCGGGCGTATTCCTTTCCGGCATCGGCAATGGCGGCGGGGGCGTCGTCCCCGAACCCGCCACCTGGGCAATGCTCATCATTGGGTTCGGCCTCGTCGGATCGACCATGCGGCGGCGACGGATTATCGACGCAGCACACTGACTGCAGACAGAGCCATGAAAGGGCGGCCGGGGCTTTTTCCGGCCGCCCTCCAACATGGCATCACATGCTCACGCTGCGCTCGCGGTCGCGGTCGTGACGTCCACCTTCACGCCCGGCCCCATAGAGGAGGAAAGCGCGATCTTCTGCAGATACTTGCCCTTGGCACCCGAGGGCTTCGCCTTCAGAATTGCATCGAGGAAGGCGTCGAAGTTGGCCTTGAGATCATCTTCCGCGAAGCTTGCCTTGCCGATGCCGGAATGGATGATGCCCGCCTTTTCGACGCGGAACTCCACCTGGCCACCCTTGGCCGCCTTCACGGCTTCGGTCACGTCCATCGTCACCGTGCCAAGCTTGGGGTTGGGCATCAGGCCCTTCGGTCCAAGCACCTTGCCCAGCCGCCCGACCAGGCCCATCATGTCGGGCGTCGCGATCACGCGGTCGAAATCGATCTGGCCGGCCTGAACAGTTTCGAGAAGGTCCTCGGCCCCCACGATGTCGGCACCGGCCGCCTTTGCCTCATCCGCCTTGGCGCCACGGGCAAAGACGGCAACACGCACATCCTTTCCAGTACCGCGCGGCAGGGTGACAACACCGCGAACCATCTGGTCGGCATGGCGAGGGTCGACATTGAGGCCGATGGCCACTTCCACCGTCTCGTCGAACTTCGCGGTCGCGTTCTGCTTCACCAGCGAGAGTGCTTCCTCCAACGGGTAGAGACGCTCGCGATCAACCGCTCCGCCGATCGCCTTCTGTTTCTTGGTCAGCTTCGTCATGGCTCAGCCCTCCACCACTTCGAGGCCCATCGACCGGGCCGAACCCTCGATGGTCTTCATCGCCATTTCGATATCGTTGGCGTTCAGATCCTTCATCTTCATCTCGGCAATCTCGCGCACTTGCGAGCGCTTGACAGTGCCGGCCTTCGCCTTGCCAGCCGTCGCCCCGCCGGATTTCAGGCCAGCGGCCTGCTTCAGCAGATAGGAGGCCGGTGGCGACTTGGTGACGAACGTGAAGCTCTTGTCCGCATAGACGGTGATGACGGTCGGGATGGGCATCCCCTTGTCCAGAGTCTGCGTGGCAGCGTTGAAAGCTTTGCAGAACTCCATGATGTTCACCTGCCGCTGGCCGAGCGCGGGGCCGATCGGCGGACTGGGGGTGGCCGCGCCGGCGGGCACCTGCAGCTTGATATAGCCTGTAATCTTCTTCGCCATTGTTCACTCCATTCCCGCGGGGCAGCACGCCATCCCGCGCCGATGAGCGGTCGTGTGGTCCAAGCGACGTCTGGGCGGAGCCCGTCAGTCTCCCACGGTATCGCCAGCGCCCGACCGCGGTCACGCCGGCTCCGCCGCCGCCCGGCCCCAGGCCGGCCGACGCCGAAAAGATGCTATTTCGCCTTTTCCACCTGCTCGAAGTCCAACTCGACAGGCGTTGCCCGGCCGAAGATCGACACAGACACCTTCACCCGGCCCTTCTCATAGTCGATTTCCTCGACGAGGCCATTGAAGGAGGCGAACGGCCCGTCCAAGACTTTCACGGAGTCGCCGATCTCAAAGTTGACCTTGCGCCGCGCCTTGGCCGGCTGCGCCGCAGCATCGGCCTTGGTGGAAAGAATGCGCGCCGCCTCGGTCTCGCTGATCGGCTGCGGCTTGCCGGATTGGCCGAGAAAACCGGTAACCTTCGGCGTGTTCTTGACGAGGTGATAGACTTGGTCGTTCATCTCCAGCTTGGCGAGCACATAGCCCGGAAAAAACTTCCGTTCGGACTCCACCCGCTTGCCGCGGCGGACCTCGGTCACCTTTTCGGTTGGAACCTCGACCGCCTCCACAAGCCCGGAGAGGCCCATTCGCGCCGCATCGGCGAGGATCTGCTCCTTCACCTTGTTCTCAAAGCCGGAATAGGCGTGGATGATGTACCAGCGCGCCATAGGGTCTTGCCTCAACCTCCAAGCGACAGGAGCAGGCGCACACCCCGCCCAAGCGCAAAATCCACCGCCAGGAAGAACAGCGCGAGCAGCGTTGTCATGATCAGGACCATGATGGTGGTCTGCAGGGTTTCCGGCCGGGTTGGCCAGGTTACCTTGTCCATCTCCGCCTTCACCTGGCGCACGAACTCGCCCGGCGAAGGCTTTGGCGCCTTCGCTGCCGGCTTGTCGGATGCGGTGCCCGTGGGCTGCCTTGCCACCTCAGTCGTCCACTTCTCCAGGCAGGTTGCCCTGCCGCATGTTCAAACGCCCTGCCCTTGCGACTGCGCTTCGCCCGGCAATCCCCGGCTGGCAGGAGTGGAGGGATTCGAACCCCCGGCCCTCGGTTTTGGAGACCGATGCTCTACCAACTGAGCTACACTCCTAGCCCGCGCCGCTGGCAATGCCACACCGCGCGGTATTCCAGAAGCACTGGAGCCCGGGAGCGGCGCGCATAGCCGAGGCCTTCATGCGGTGCAAGTGGCATGCGCGGCGCCCCGCTTCAAGCTCTGGCGGCCCCAGTTACAGGAACAGATTCGCACCAAGCGCCTGGGCGATATCGGTGAGCGCCCGCATGCCGCGCACGCTCGCGCCAGCCTCGTCAAGCCGCGGCGAGAAAGCGGCCATTCCAATGCGCCCGGGAACCACGGCGATGATGCCACCGCCCACGCCGCTCTTGGCGGGAAGGCCCATCCGGAACAGCCATTCGCCGCTATCCTCGTAGAGGCCGGCGGAAACCATCACCGCGAGCACGCCCGTGACATGCGATGGCGCCAGCACCTGCTGGCCCGTCTGTGGATTGCGGCCACGCATTGCGAGCGTTCCGGCCATCAAGGCGAGATCCCTGACCGTGACCATCTGCGCGCACTGGCGTGTATAGAGTTCGACCGCCTCTTCGGCGTCTCGCGCGAAAGCTCCATAGGAGCGCATCAGGTGCGCAACAGCGCGGTTGCGATCGTTGGAGCCCATTTCGGACGCGAGGATATCGGCATCCACGGCCAACGAGCGGCCCATGAACCCGGCGTTGATAGCGGCAATCGAAATCCAGACCTCGCTGGCGTCACCCCGCACGAGGCCGACCGTTGCGATGGCGCCGGCATTCACCAGCGGGTTCAGGTCGCGGCCGCGATTCTCTTCCACGGCCTCCATCGAGTTGAAGCGGCGCCCGGTGGGATTCACTCCGATCTTGTCGATAACCAGTTCGGCGCCGGATTGCTCCAGCACGAGTGCAAGC
>JBKBXK010000182.1:0-4699 GCA_046314095.1 Thermaurantiacus sp.
TTTCGGGCGGATCGAAAACCTGTTCGACGAGACGTACGAGACTGTGTTCCGGTACGGCACCCAGCCGCGTGCGGCCTTTGCCGGTGCAAGGCTCCGGCTGTGACGCGCTTGGCCAGCCTCGCGGCAATCATTGCCCTGGTCTTGGGGCCGGCGATTGCCGGATGCGCCCCGACTGGGGGGACGGCCCTTGCAGACCCGCCGGGTGCGCATGCACGGATCGTGTCGATCAACCCGTGCGTGGACGCCTTGCTGCGCGAGCTCGCGATCGACGACCGGATCCTGGCAATCAGCCACTATTCGCAGGATCCGCGTGCGACGTCGGTGCCGCTCGAGTGGGCGCAGCACTTCCCCGCCACGGGCGGAACGGCCGAAGAGGTGATCGCGCACCGCCCGGATCTGGTGCTCGCCGGTCCGCATGTGGCACCGGCGACCCTGGCCGCCCTCGAACGGCTGGGCATCGGCATCATGCTGCTTCCCGTGCCGGTGACCGTTGCCGAAAGCGTGGCGCAGGTGCGCGAACTGGGGGCGAGGCTTGGCGCCGAGGAGCCAGCCGAGGCGCTGGTACGCCGGATAGACGCGGCCGTGGCGGACGCGGCCGCGACCGGCAGCGATTCGGCCACGGCCCTCGTCTGGCAGGCCGGGGGCATGGTGCCGGGGGCGCGAACGCTGGTCGGCGATCTCATGCGCCAGGCGGGGCTTCGCAATCTCAGCGCCGAGCATGGGCTTGCAGACTGGGACGTGATCGGTCTCGAGCGGCTGATCGCGCGTCCGCCCGACCTGCTTCTTTCGCCCGCAGTCGCCCAGGCATCGGGCGACCGCCTGCTGGCACACCCGGCGCTTGGCCGGCTCGGGGATGCATTTGTCGGGGCCGAGTTTCCGGCGCGGCTGGTTCACTGCGGTGGCCCTACCATCATCGATGCGGCAGCTGTCCTTGCGGCAGGGCGGGAGCGTGCGACACGGCCATGAGCCTGGCGCGCACCCTTGCCCTGCTCTTCGTGGCGCTCGTGGTCGCCGTCGGGCTCTCGCTGTTCGCCGGACCGGTCTCGCTCCCCCTTTCTTCCTGGTTCACGGACCCGCGGGCGGGGGTGATCCTGTTCGAGCTTCGCCTTCCCCGGACCCTCCTGGCCGCGCTTATCGGCGCTGCGCTGGGGCTGGGCGGGGCCGTGATGCAGGGATTCCTGCGCAATCCGCTTGCGGATCCGGGCCTCTTTGGTGTGTCGGCGTCCGCAGCCCTGGGGGCGGTGCTTGCGATCTACCTTGGGGCAGCGTCTCTGCAGCCGCTGGTGGTTCCAGCGTTCGCGCTTGCGGGCGCTGCGCTTGGCATGGCCGCGCTGGCGCTGCTGGTCGGCCAGGCCCAGAGCATCGTGCTGTTCACGCTGGCGGGCCTGATCCTGTCCAGCCTTGCGGGATCGCTGACCGCCTTTCTCATTTCGATCGCGCCGTCGCCATTCGTGACCGCGCAGATTGTGACGTGGCTGATGGGTGCCGTGACCGACCGGAGCTGGCAGGACCTTTGGCTGGCGCTGCCGTTCATTGCGGCCGGGGCCGTCATCCTCTGGCCAGTGGGGCGGGCCTTGGATGCGCTGACGCTTGGCGAGGTCTCCGCCCGCTCCCTGGGTGTGGACCTCGGCAGCCTTCAATGGCGGGTCGTGGTGGGCGTGGGCCTTCTCGTCGGTGCCTCGGTGGCGGTTGCGGGCGTGATTGGCTTCGTGGGCCTCATGGTCCCGCACCTGGTGCGACCGCTGGTCGGCCACCGGCCATCCGCCGTGATGCCGGCCGCAGCCGTTGCTGGAGCGGTGCTGCTGGTGGCGGCGGACAGCGTGGTCCGCGTGCTTCCGACCGCGGCCGAACTGCGGCTGGGGATCGCCATGTCGCTGGTGGGCGCCCCCTTCTTTCTTTTGCTTCTCCTCGACATGCGGCGAAGGCTGGCCTGATGCTGGAGGTGCAGGGCCTCTCCGCACGCCGTGCGCGGAGGCGGGTGATCGAGACCATCAGCGCCCGTTTTCCTCCCGGCAGGGTCACGGCCGTGCTTGGCCCCAATGGCGCGGGGAAGAGCACGCTTCTCGCCTGCCTCGCCGGTCTTCTGCGGCCCGAGGCAGGGAGTGTCCGGCTCGACGGGGTGGCGCTGGCAGATCTGGCACCGAGGGAACGGGCGCGCCGCATCGGCCTGCTCCCGCAGGGCGATGAAGTGCACTGGGATATCGACGTGGAGACCCTGGTTGGGCTTGGGCGGCTGCCACACTGCGGGCGGTTCGGGCTGACGGCAGAGGACAGGTCGGCGGTCGCCCGCGCCATGACGGAGACCGGGGTTGCCGCCTTCGCACACCGCGCGGCGCGCCAGCTTTCGGGCGGAGAGCGGGCGCGGGTCCTGATGGCCAGGGTGCTTGCGGGGGAGCCGGACTGGCTGCTGGCGGACGAGCCGCTCGCCAATCTCGATCCGGCCTTCCAGCTCGACATGCTGGCGCGCCTGCGGGGCGCGGCAGATGCCGGTCGTGCCGTTGTTCTGGTGCTGCACGACCTGACCCATGTCGCACGGATCGCCGACGATGCGCTGCTTTTGCGCGAAGGGCGGGTGGTGGCAGCGGGCGCCGTGGCCGACGTGCTGAGCGATGCGGCGCTGGGCGAGGCCTATGGGATCCGTGCCTGGCGCGGCACCGGGCCGGATGGCACGCCGCTTCTGGTGCCGGTGCAACGGGTGTGAAGGACGCGGGCGCTGCCCCGGCTGTTCAGCTGCGATTTCCCGCCTCGTCCATCAGCACTTCGCGGCGGCCGACATGGTCAGGGGCGGAGACGAGGCCCATTTGCTCCATCTGCTCGATGAGGCGCGCGGCCGAGTTGTATCCGATGCGCATCTGCCTCTGCAGGTAGGAGATTGTGGCCTTGCGGCTCGTTGCCACCACCTGGATGGCCTGGGCGAGCGTATCGTCGCCACCGGCGGCCGAGGCTCCCCTGGCGCCGGGTGGTGCGAAAAAGCCGGCATCGCCCTCGGGCGGCTCTTCCGTTACGCTTTCGACATAGTCGGGCGTGCCCTGATCCCGCCAGTGATCGGCAACGGCCTCCACCTCCTCGTCGGAAACGAAGGGGCCGTGGATGCGGGAGATCTGCTTGCCGCCGGGCATGTAGAGCATGTCGCCCTTGCCGAGCAGCTGCTCCGCGCCCTGTTCCCCCAGGATCGTGCGGCTGTCGATCTTGGAGGTGACCTGGAAGCTGATGCGGGTGGGCAGGTTGGCCTTGATCACCCCCGTGATGACATCGACCGACGGGCGCTGCGTTGCCATGATGAGGTGGATGCCGGCCGCGCGCGCCTTTTGCGCCAGGCGCTGGATCAGGAACTCCACCTCCTTGCCCGCCGTCATCATCAGGTCGGCAAGTTCGTCCACCACGATCACGATCAGCGGCAGCGGCTCAAGCGGAAGGGTTACGTCTTCGTGGACCGGCAGGCCCTCTTCGTCCCAGCCGGTCTGCACCTTCTTGGTGAAGCTCTGGCCCTTGCGGATCGCATCGCGCACCCGCTCATTGTAGCCAGCAAGCGAGCGCACATTGATGTGCGCCATGTTGCGATACCGGTCCTCCATCTGCTCCACCGCCCATTTGAGGGCCCGGATCGCCTTGGAGGGCTCGGTGACAACCGGGGCCAGAAGATGGGGAATGTCGTCATAGACGCTGAGTTCCAGCATCTTCGGGTCGATCAGGATCATCCGGCACTGGTCCGGGCGGAGCCGGTAGAGCAGCGACAGGATCATGGCATTGAGCCCCACCGACTTGCCGCTGCCGGTGGTGCCCGCAATCAGCAGGTGCGGCATCGGCGCCAGATCGGCGACCACCGGAAGACCGGCGATGTCCTTGCCCAGAACAATCGGCAGGGTGGCCGCGGATTCGGCAAAGCCAGGGCTCGCAATGAGCTCGGACAGGACCACCATCTCGCGCTTGCGGTTGGGAAGCTCGATGCCGATCACATTGCGCCCGGGAATGACTGCGACGCGGACCGAGACCGCGCTCATCGAGCGGGCGATATCGTCGGCGAGGCCGATGACACGGCTGGCCTTGATGCCCGGTGCCGGCTCCAGCTCGTAGAGGGTGACGACCGGCCCTTGCGACAGGCCCACGATCCGACCGCGAACGCCGAAATCCTCGAGCACGGATTCGAGGAGCCGTGCGTTGGCTTCCAGCGCCGCTGCATCGAGCCGCTGCCCGGATGCTGCCGGCGGCGGACGCAGAAGCGAAAGAGCTGGCAGGTCGGCACGATCGCCCAGCGCCAGTGCAGCTTGCTCGGCCCGACGCAGGGGCTGCGGCGCAGCAGGGCCACGAATCCGACGCACCTGTGGTTCGGGCGGCGGATCGGAGGGGGTGTCATCGACGACTTCGGGTGTGCGGCGCGGACGCGGGCGTGGCGGAGCTTCGCCGCCCCCCTCGGCCTTGTGTGACGCGCGGCGGGTCCAGCCGAACAGGCGCCCGACTTCCGCAAGGCGGAGATCGAGACCGGCGGCAAGTGCGGCGAAGCCAAGAAGGCCCAGCACACCGGCCAGAAGGAGCGCGGCCAGCGGCGGATCGACTGCGGCCGGCCACGGGATTGCAGCAACGGCATTGGCGGCAAGCAATCCGAAGGCACCACCGGGGCCCGATGCGATCTGCCCGACCGGCGTCGGCCACGCCAGCCCAAGCGCGGCGGCCGCGAGGGGTATGGCCATAAGAGTCACGA
>JBKBXK010000183.1:0-240 GCA_046314095.1 Thermaurantiacus sp.
AAGCGGCAAAGGCCGCAGCCCAGCTGCGCCGCGCCTACCCGGACCGGTTCGCATTCCAGCAGGGCCCGTTCTCCCTGATGGAGCAGATCGTCGAGCTGGCAGGCACGGATGGCGTTGACGGTGTTATGCTGGATCTGGGCGTGTCCTCCATGCAGATCGACGAGGCCGAGCGCGGCTTCTCCTTCCAGAAGGACGGGCCTCTGGACATGCGCATGGCGCGCTCCGGCCCCAGCGCTGCCG
>JBKBXK010000183.1:250-4694 GCA_046314095.1 Thermaurantiacus sp.
ATGCAGTCAATCATCTCGACGCGGACGAGCTGGCGGCAATCTTCAAGGTCTATGGCGAGGAGCGCCATGCTCGCCGCGCCGCACGGGCCATTGTCGAAGACCGCGCGCAGGCGCCGTTCGAGACGACCCTGCAGCTGGCCGGTATGTTGTCGCGCGTGATTGGCGGCAAGCCGGGGCGTATCCATCCGGCAACGCGGGTGTTTCAGGGCTTGCGCATTTACGTCAATGACGAACTCGGCGAGCTGGTCCGCGCACTGGGCGCCGCCGAGCGTATTCTCAAGCCGACCGGTGTGCTGGCGGTGGTCACCTTCCATTCGCTCGAAGACCGGATCGTGAAAACCTTCCTGCGTGCCCGCGCCGGGATGACGGGGCAGGGGTCGCGCCATGCCCCGGAAGTTCAGGCCGGGCCGGCGCCGAGCTTCTCGCTGCTGACCCGCAAGGCGATCGAGCCGTCCGAGGCCGAAATTGCAGCCAATCCGCGTGCACGGTCTTCGCGCCTGCGGGCAGCCGTGCGCACCACCGCGCCTGCCTGGCCTGCCGAGCATGACGGCCTGCCCGGCGTTCCCCCTTACAGCCGCCTCCAGGAGTGTGTCGCATGATACGCCTTGTCTTCTTCTTCGGCATTCTTGGCTGCATCATTCTTCTTGGCGCTTTGTATGTTGCCAAGGCAGAAACCGATGCAGCGCAGGCGCGTCTTGCCGGTCTTCAGGCCGAGCTGGCGCAGGAGCGGGCGCGCATCAACACGTTGACCGCCAACATCGCCCACCTGGAAGATCCCGAGCAACTGCGGGCACTGGCTCGGACCCATCTGGGGTTCGAGCCGGTGCAGTCAGCACAGGAATTGTCGCTGGCCGAGCTGGGTCAGGTGCGCGCCGAGGCTGAGCGCCTGGCGCCGCAGACCGCCCAGGCCAACTGGCAGACCTCACCGCCAGCCGTCAGAGGGCGTCAATGACAGGCTGGCTGTCCCGTCTTTCCGGCAAGGTCCAGGTCCGTCGCGCACGCGCCGGGCTCAAGCCTTTGCGCGGGGACGGGTCTGCCGGCTTTGATGCCAGTTCCACAATCCGTCTTGAAGATGAGGCCGGGCAAGCGCTCGGCCGCACGCGTTTGCGGCTGGGTTTTATCGGAGTCCTGGTCGGGGCCGGCTTTCTGGTTGCCGCCGGCCGGGCGGTCGAGCTGGCCGTGACGGGCGAGTTTGCCGAGGCCGCGCCGGTCCGTATCGCCGAGGCGCCGGTCCGCCGCGGCGAGATCGTTGACCGCAACGGACAGATCCTCGCCAGTAATCTGGACTTCCATTCGGTCTTTGCCGATCCCCGCCAGGTCTGGGATCCCGCAGAGACCGCCGCCCAGCTGCGCACCGTTCTGCCCCATCTTGATGGCGATAGGTTGCTGCGTGATCTTTCGTCCGGCCGCCGCTTTATCTGGATAGAGCGCGGCCTGGGCCCGCGCGAACGTCAGGCCATTCACATGCTGGGGCTTCCCGGTATCGGCTTCCGGGTGGAGCCTGGCCGTGTCTATCCGCGCCGCCGACTGGCCGCGCACCTGGTCGGATTCACCGATCAGGACCTTTCAGGGCTTGCCGGTGCCGAGCGCGCCTTCAACGACGAGCTGAATGACGGGTCGGGCCGCCCCGTCAGCCTGTCCATCCATCTGGGCGCCCAGGATGCACTCGAAACGGTGCTGCGCGAGCGCATGGAGCGCTACTCCGCACAAGGGGCGATGGCCGTGCTGATGCGCGTCGGCACGGGCGAGATCATCGCGCTGGCTTCCCTGCCGGATTACGACCCCAATCGCGCGGGCAGCGAACCGGCAGAAAACCGCTTCAACCGTCCGGTGCAGGGCGTCTACGAACTGGGCTCGGTGTTCAAGCCTCTCACGCTGGCGGCGGGAATCGAGGCGGGGCTGGTACGCCTTGATGATACGTTCGATGCCCGCGCCCCGATTGCCATCGGCTCTCACCGTATCCGCGATTTCCGGCCTCAGGCGCGTATCCTCACCGCGCGTGAAGTGATCATCCATTCGTCCAATATCGGCGCGGCCCGGATGGCAGAACATATGGGCGGGGACGTGCTGACCAGCTTCTTCGGCGAGCTCGGCTTGTGGGAACGTCCACCGCTGGAGATCATCGAGGGTCAAAATCCGATGCTGCCCGCGCGCTGGGGGCGGGCAGAACTGATGACGGCCTCCTATGGTCACGGCTTCAATGTCTCGCCCGTGGCCTTGGCCGCGGCATATGCCGCGCTCGCTAATGGCGGGGTCTACACACCGCCCACCCTGCGCCCGGTCGGGCCGACCGATATCGTGCCGCAAATCCCGGTGATGAGTTCGGCCACGGCCGCCCAGGTGCTTGGCGTGATGCGCGCCGCCGTTGCCGGTGGTCAGGCCGACCGCGAGGGGCTGGCGATTGCCGGCAAGACGGGCACCGCGCAGCGTATCGTCAATGGCCGCTACCAGGTCGGCAATGTGCTCACCAGCTTTGTCGGCATCTTTCCCTTCGACAATCCCCAATACGTACTGATCGTCAGCCTCGACCAGCCTCGCCCGATCCGCGAGACTCATGGCTTCAACACCGCTGGATGGAACGCCGCCCCGACCGGCGGGGAGATCATCGAGCGTGTTGCTCCCGTGCTGGGCGTCGGACTGCGTGAGGCCGATCCCGGCGCGCGCGTTCAGACGGTAGCGCGCATGTTTGTGCCGCGAACCCCGGTACGCGCCGGGCCAGAAGAACCTGTTGAACTGGCGGCCAGCGGGGATCAGCCATGAGCGCCCCTCGCTCGCTGCGCGATATCCTGCCCGAGGGCATGAGCCTGCCCGACAGCGGGCGCGATCTGACGGTCACCGGGCTGGCGCTGGACAGCCGGGCCGTGCGCCCGGGGTTCGTGTTTGCGGCCCTGCCGGGCCTCACGACCCATGGCAATACCTTCATCACGGCGGCTGTCGAGGCGGGTGCCGTGGCGGTTCTTGCCGCGCGCGGCACACCCGCGCCCGTGCCGGTGCTCATGATCGAGGTGGATGATCCACGTCTGGCGCTGGCACAAATGGCCGCGCGCTTCTTTCCGGCGCAGCCGGCATGTATCGCCGCGGTCACCGGCACCAATGGCAAAAGCTCCACCGTGGAATTCCTGCGTCAGATATGGCACGCCGCTGGTCGTGAGGCCGCCGCGCTCGGCACGCTCGGTGTCACCCGCAGCTCGGGCCGGACGGATGTGGGTTACACCACGCCTGATGCTATTGCCCTGCACGCCGCGCTGGACGCGCTGAGCCGCGAAGGCGTGACGCATCTGGCGATGGAAGCCTCAAGCCATGGCCTGAAACAGCGCCGCATGGACGGAGCAAAGATCGCTCTGGCGGGCTTTTCGAACCTCACCCAGGACCATCTGGACTATCATCCGGACTTTGAAGATTACTTCGCCTCCAAGATGCGCCTGTTCGACGAGTTGCTGCCCGAAGGTGCGTCCGCCGTCATTACGGTTGACAGTGAATGGGGCGAGGCGGTGGTCCGCCGCGCCGAAGCGCGCCGCCAGCAGATTGTCACCGTCGGCTGGAACGGACGTGACATCCAGCTGAAGGAAATCACTCCGCATGCTGCTTTCCAGCATGTGCGCTTTGTCCATGAGGGCCGAGAGCATGCACTGACCCTGCCCCTGATGGGTGAGTTTCAGGCAAGCAATGCCTTTCAGGCAGCGGCTATGGCGCTCGCCAGCGGCGTAGATGCCGCGACGGTGTTTGCCGCGCTGGAAAACCTTGAAGGAGTGCCGGGCCGTCTCGAACTGGTCGGCGCCACGAAGGACGGCGCTCCGATACTGGTCGATTATGCCCACACGCCCGATGGCCTCGACAAGCTTCTGCGCGCCGCCCGCCCGCACACCGCAGGCCGGGTGGTTGTCGTGTTCGGGGCAGGCGGGGACCGGGACCCGACCAAGCGCGAGAAGATGGGCGCCATCGCGGCAAAACTCGCCGACCGTGTGATCATCACCGACGACAATCCGCGCTCGGAGGAGCCGGCCGCGATCCGCGCTGCCGTCTTGAAGGGCACGCCGGGCGCAGAGGAAATCGGCGATCGCGAGCAGGCGATCTTTACAGCCGTAAACGCGCTGGAAGCGGGCGACACCCTGCTGATCGCGGGCAAGGGCCATGAGACCGGCCAGACCATCAAGGGGGTCGTCCATCCGTTTGATGATGGCGAAGTAGCGCGCCGCGCTCTGGCCTGGCGCGCAGACAGCCAGACCGGGGAGCGGGGGCAATGACCGGGCCTTTATGGATGGCGGCCGAAGCGGCAAGCGCCACTGGCGGGCGGCTCGCCGGTGGTGACACATGGCAGGCGCGCGGTGTTTCGATCGACACACGCACGCTGGAAGCCGGTGATCTCTTCGTCGCGCTGGCCGACCAGCGCGACGGCCACGATTTCGTGCCTGCTGCCGAAAAGGCGGGTGCCGCTGCCTCCATC
>JBKBXK010000184.1:0-4680 GCA_046314095.1 Thermaurantiacus sp.
GAGCGGCCCGGGCGTTCAGTCGTTCGTCGCGGGCTGGCTTGGGAAATCGACGCTTGGCGGCAGCAGATCTGTGAGGCCCGGCCCGGCGGGCAGGGATTCAATGGCCGAGGCTATGACGGCAGCCGACGGGATGGGCCATCGGCCCTCGTCGCCCGGCCCATCGGGCGACGTGCGCACCAGCTCGGACAGCGCGGCAAACGCCCTGCCCGAAAGCGCGAACGGCCCGATCGGCGGCTGGCCTGGCCCCGGCACGAGGATTGCGAACCCGGAGCGATCGAGCGCGACCGTCTGCCCGGCTGCAACCACGAACACGCGCCCCGGCCGATCCAGCCCGCGCGTGCCGAGGCCCGGCCCGCGCAGCACGACCAATGTCGCGGTTTCGGGATCAAGCGGCGGGAATGGCGGCGGATCGTCGATGAGCGCCATGATGCGCGCGACCTCCTCCCCGACGGTGCCTTCGAGGATCGTGCCGCGCACGCCGATGCTTGCGACCGGGGTGGTGACGGCGGCCGCCCCGCCTTCGGTCCGCACGGCCTTTCCCGACATGAAGCGAAAGGCTCCGCGCGCCACGGATGCCGCGACATCACCCGTGCCGCGGTTGGGATCATAGACGAAGCGGTCGATCGTCATCCGGGCATTGGCCCCGACGGTGAACACCGAGCGGTCGACGAGCAGGATCTGCAACTGGCTGGCCGGCGCGGTGGAAACCTGGGTGCCGAGAAACACGGCCTCGCGCAGGATCGCGGGTCGGAGCGAGGGATCGCGGAACGTCTGCACCTGCACGCTGTTGCGGATGGCGCTGTTCACTCCGACGGACGCCGGCGTCTGCGCCGCGACCGGCGGAGCGGCCAGGAAGAGCGCGAGGGCGGCGGCGATCCTCATTCGCCGAAGGTCCAGATCAGGCGAAGCTCGCCACCGACATTGTCATAGTCGACATAGGGCGCGCGCGTGTTGCGGCCGGTGTAGGAGAGCGCGCCTTCGAGGATCAGCCCCTCGCGGACGTCGGCCGTGGCGCCGGCATCGGTGAAGGCGGAGATCGGCGCACCAAGCGCAGCGCGCACGAAGCTGCGCGTTTCCTTGCGGCGCGGGCCTCCGATCAGCGGATCGGGCTCGCGATAGGTCAGGAACCGGATGTTGCCGGCAAGCGAGGAATAGGAGCCACGGCCGAGATCGCTCTGGAAGGCGGCCGCCACATGCGGGCCGGAAAAGGCGAAGGGGCGATAATCGGCTGTCTTGCTTTCCCACCCGACTTCGCCTGCAACCGAGGAAGCCCCCGACACCCGGTGGGAGAGGCCGGCGGCCAGCGCCACCCGGCTTCCCGAGCGGGCGTCCGTTGCAAGACCGGGCGCCAGTTCGGGAAGCAGCCGTTCGTCGAAATCCTGGTGCGTCGCTTCGGCCGAGGCGTCGAGCGAGGTGAGGTGACCGAGCCGGGCCGCGAGCGCGACCCGACCGCCATACTCGGTCATGTAAGGGTCACCGAACAGCTGGAGGTGCCGCAGCACCCCGCCGAGCTGCCAGCTTGTCCGCCCGCTGAGCGACCCGGAGAGGCCGAGTGCAAGCTCCGCCCGCAAGGTTTCCAGCGCCGGTCCGGACAGATCCTTGCGGCCTTGCCCGCCGACGAGCAGATAGAGGCTTGTCGGGCTATCCTGACCGAGCCGCCAAGTGAAGCGCACCCGCCCGCCGCCGGCGAAGCCGAGCCCGTCGTCTGCCGGGCCGGCGCCGAGGCCTACGTCGACGAGATTGGCCAGCGCGCCGGTGGCGTTGCTGTCGTAGACGAGGCCGGCGTTGAGCGAGCCGGAGACGGTGAAGAGCCGGTCCCGCCGCTCGATCAGGCGGCGATACTTTGCCAGTTCCGCCTGCTGCAGCGCCGTGAGTTCGACGCTGTCCAGAAGGTCGAGTTCGCGTTTCGCGCCCTGGATGTCCTCCATCCGGTAGAGGGTGACGGCATAGAACAGCCGCGCCGCGTGCCAGTTGGGTTGCTGCAGGAGGAGGCGTTCGAGCGCTGCGGCGGCGGAGAGGAGATCGCCCTCGGCGGCCGCACGCCGCGCAAAGCCGATGTTGAGCTCGGAATCGTCGGGTGCAAGGAGCACGGTGTCGAACAGCCGGTCGCCGGTTCCGGAGATGACGATATCCCGGCCGTCGGTGCGGGCCTTGAGGGTGGCCTCGATGGAAATCTCGGCGTCGCGGGTGGTCGGCCGGTCGAACTCCGCGAACGGATCCTCGAGCACGGGGCTTGCAGACACCGGCGCAGCGGCGAGCAGGAGCGCAAGCGCCCAATCCCGCCTAGGGTTCGGCCCGGTTCCCCTTCCGGCCAGCACGGTCCCCGTTTCTCCCGCCATCGGCCCTCTGGGCATCGTGCCGGGGTTCGTGGCAGAGTGCAAGCATGTGGGGGAGGACATCGCCGGCCGACGCGCGCCCGGTGACGCGCAAGGCCGACGTGCGGCCGGTGCGAGCGAGGGTTGAAAGAGCGCTTGGCGGCGCGCTCCCGGGCCTTGCCATCACCCTCCTCATTGCGCTCCTCCACTGGGCGGATACCGGCGCGCTTCGGCAGGCGGGGCTGCTGCTGTTCGATTCCTATCAGCGGGCAGCGCCGCGCGCCTATGCGCCCGTGCCTGTTCGTATTGTGGACATCGACGACGAGACGATCGCCCGGCTGGGGCAATGGCCATGGCCGCGGCTGGAGACCGCGCGCCTGCTCGATTCGCTCGTGGACGCCGGCGCGGCGGTGGTGGCGTTCGACATCGTCTTTTCCGAGCCGGACCGGACCTCGCCGGCACGTGTGTCGGGCGTGCTTGCAGCCAACCCGGCGGCGACTGGCCCGGTGCCCGGGCTCGAGGCGCTTGCCGACCATGACGAGGTCTTTGCCGATGCGCTGGACCGCTCGGCGGGGGTGCTCGGCTTTTTTCTTGCCCGCGAAGCGGGGCCCGCCCCGCCCCCGCGCAAGGGTGGGATTGCGATCGGCGGCACGCCGCCGGCGACCATCCCTGCCTTCGGCTCGGCCATCAACCCGTTGCCGCTGCTGGCCGAGGCCGCCGCCGGAACCGGCTTTCTCACCATGACCGGCGACCGGGACGGCATCGTTCGCCGCGCGCCGCTGCTTGCAAGGGTGGGCGACGAAATCGTGCCGTCGCTGGCGCTCGAAGCCCTGCGCGTGGCCCAGGGGGCGGGCGCCATCACCATCCGGTCTTCCGATGCAAGCGGCGAGCTTGGCGAACGCGGGCGGGCCTCGGTGGTGGGCCTGAAAGTGGGCGATTTCGAGGCCCCGACCGATTCCGGCGGTGAGCTCTGGATGCACTATACCGATGTGGTGCCCGAACGGAGCGTGCCGGCATGGAAGCTGCTTCTGGGCCGGCTTTCCGATGCCGAGCGGCAGGCGCTCTTCGAGGGGCATATCGTGTTTGTCGGCACCGGTGCGCAGGGCCTGCGCGATCTCGTTTCCACGCCCGTTCGGGAGCGGGAGAAAGGGGTGATGGTGCATGCCCAGGCGGTGGAGCAGATGATCCTCGGCCACTTCCTGAAGCGGCCGGATTGGGCCACCGGCGCCGAGCGGCTGTTGCTCTTGCTGTTCGGGATCGGGCTTGCGCTGTTGCTGCCCCGCCTCGGCGCGCTGCGCAGCGGCATTCTGGGCGCCGTTGCCCTCGGGCTCACCTTCGCCATCTCCTGGTTCGCGTTCAGCCGCGCCGGCCTGCTTCTCGATCCGATCGCGCCGGCGATGGCGGCTGCGGGAAGTTATGTCGCTGTGACCGCTGTGAGTTTCTGGCGCGAGGAACGGGCGCGAGCCTATATCCGCAACGCCTTCGACCGCTATCTCTCGCCCGACCTGGTCGAGCGGATTGCGGCCGACCCGGGCAAGCTGGAACTGGGTGGCGAGGACCGGGACATGACCGTGATGTTCCTGGACGTGCGCGGCTTCTCACGGCTTTCCGAGACGATGGGGCCCCGCGACGTGATCACCTTTCTGGTCGAGTTCCTGACGCCGATGACGGACATGCTGCTCGCCCACAAGGCAACCATCGACAAATATATCGGCGACGCAATCCTCGCCTTCTGGAACGCTCCGCTCGACGATCCGGAGCATGTCGAGAACGCTGCCCGGGCGACGCTTGCAATGGTGGACCGGCTGGCCGAACTCAATGCCGAAAAGGCCGGTGGGCCGGGACCGTGGCCGGAGGAGGTCCGGATCGGCGTGGGTCTCAACACCGGACTGTGCTGCGTCGGCAACATCGGCTCGGCACAGCGGCTGAACTATTCCCTTATCGGGGACACTGTGAACCTCGCCAGCCGCATCGAGGGCCAGACGAAGGCCTATGGCGTGACCATCGCCACGGGTGAGGAGACGGCGCGGCGTCTGCCCGGATATGCCCTCATCGAGCTCGACCGGCTGCGGGTGGTGGGCCGCGACCGCCCCGCGACGCTGTTCGCGCTGTTGGGGGACCGGGCGTTGGCAGAAACCGAGGCGTTCCGGGTGCTGGCCGAAACCCATGCGGCCATGCTCGCCGCCTATCGGGCACAGCATTGGGATGACGCGGCGCGTCACATCGCGGCCCTTCAGGAGCTTGCGCCCGGCTTCGGGCTGGAGAAGCTGGTTGCACTTTATCGCGAGCGGATCGAACGCCTGCGCGCGAACCCGCCTGGGCCAGGGTGGGATGGGGTGGCCGATGCCGAAACCAAGTAACGCCT
>JBKBXK010000185.1:0-4588 GCA_046314095.1 Thermaurantiacus sp.
GGTCATGCCGGTCGGAAGATCCGGAGACACCAGCACCAGTTGCGTACCATCCATCAGCGACACCTTGCGGCTGACCCGGAAATGGTGGGTAAGGTTCTCCTCGATCACCTCGCGGAAACCAGCCGGATCCAGCACGACTCCAGGGCCGAACAGGCAGTCGGGAAGCGGCGCAAGCGGGGTCGAGACAACGGTCAGCGGCCGGCCCCAACGTCCTACGGCCGCATCCATGGCTGCCTCGACATCTGCACCACAGACGAGGGTCTCGATGCTGTCCTCGGGAAGATCGCCAAGCGGCTTGCGCAGTTCTGCCGCCCCTTCCTTGCTCCGCGCGATGAAGACGACGCGCGCCACCTGGCACTCCACCACGAGCCGGCGCGCGGCCTCGGCGAGATAGTCGACGAGATGCGCCTCGCCGATAATCCACACCGTGCTTCCGCGCATCCGGTCCAGCCGTTCCTGCTTGGGGCTGCCGAACAGCTCCCGCTCGGTGTTGGAGCGTTCCACCTGGAGCCCGCCCGATGGCATGAAGGTCTCGCCCGAGACGGCGCGATCCGCGAGAAAAAAGACGGTTGCCTGCGCTACCTCGGCCTCGGTGGGCATGCGGCCGAGATGAAGCTGCGAAATCACGCCCTTGCCGACCTTTTCGGCCTCGGCACGAATCCGCTCGGCAGGAAGGAATGGCCCATCTTCCGGGGGCGACCGCAGCAGCCAGTCGCCAGCGGAACCCGCCGTCTCCGATCGCTCCTGCCAGTCGGCCACGTCAAGGAAATAGCCGCCGAGCCTCAGCCGTGACACGAGGCGGGCCGCGATGGCGGGGGTAAGGAGAAAGCGGTCCCATGTGCAGACGCCATCGCCTTCGCGGGCGCAGGCAAGCGCAAGATCTCGGAGCTCGCGCGGCGATTCCGTGTCATGCGACAGATAGGCGGTATCGTTGCGCGCCAGGCGGCCGAGCACCGCCTCCACACGCGCGCCACGGCGCACGGCGCGAATGACGGCAGCGTGGACGGCATTCAGGCGCTTGTTCTCGAGGATCAACCGGCCGCGCCGTTCGAACAGCCCGGGGCGACCGCCGGTACCGGAAAGCCTGTCACCGTCAACGGGGCCCGGCGCAATCGCATTGAACTGGATTTCGGGGCCGAGATAGCGCGACAGGCTTTCCACCATCGCCCGTTGGCCGGCCTTGGAAACGGCATAGTCAGACCGGTTGGGGTAGGCGACGGCGAGAAACTTCTCGCCCCCGAAATAAGAAGAAACGTTCAGCACATAGCCAGACCCTTGCGCCTTCATCATCGGCACGACGTGATGCATCAGCACATAGTTGGAGACGAGATTGGCATCGAGCGTCCGCCGCCAGGCGTCCGCATCCATGTCCACCACCATCTCCTCGGCGCCCGCGACGCCGGCGTTGTTGATGAGATAGTCGATGCGGCCGAACGCAGCGATCGTCTCGTCCACCGCGCGCTTCAGGCCATCGAGGTCGGACACATCAAAGCCTGCAAGGGTCCGCACGCGCCGCTCGACGCCGGAAAAGCCCACATCCTCAAGCTCCGAAACGATGCGTGCGCGGGCAATCGCCAGTTCGCTTTCGCGCCGTGCCGCCATCATCACCTTGCCGCCAGCCAGTGCAAGCAGCCGTGCCACCTGCCCGCCGATCCCGGCCGAGCCGCCAGTGATCAGTGCCACCTTGCCACTGTGCAGCCCGGTGATGTTCTCCGAAAAGCCGGGCATGGCCTTGCGCGCACCCGTCGCCTCTCCAATCGAGGCGGGCACATAGAGGGTCACTTCCTGCAGCCGGTTTTCCTTCATCACGATCCTGGCTGCATGGCCGGCCGCGAACGGAATATTCTCTCCCTCGTCGTTGGTGAAGCGAACAATCTGGTTGCCCCATTCCACCTGCCGCCGCCGCCCGGTCCGCACCTCGACTGCGGATTCATCCCGCCAGATCCGGATCAGCTGCTCGATCCCGGCGCGCAAGATGTGGTTGTAGACGTTGCGGGCGCCATCAGAGCGGTTGGACAGAAACACGAAGCGGGGATCCTGCACCAGATTGTCGTGCCGTTTCCAATAGCGGCTCAACGTGCGCGCGATCGCAATCGCGCCGACCAGCTCCAGCTCCAGCAACGCGTCGACCATGGCATCGGATGCCTCCACCAGCGGTCCGGCAAACTCGGTCGCCGGGCGGCGCGGCATGATGATGGCACAGGTCACAGGCAGGTGCTCGCGGGTGAAGGCCTCCAGCGCCTTTTCCATCGCGGCCGGCTCTGTTCGATTGAAGCGGGCAACCGTGATGCGCTCGTTCGCCGTCTCAGCCTTGAGCCGTGCCTCGGCCAGCGCAACATCGGCCTGGCGGGCAAGACCGAGAAGCACATGCGCGCCGGCTGCCACCTGCACGTGCGCGATTTCCAAAGCCTCTTCCCACTGCTCGCCCGCGACGATCAGAACGGCAAGCCCGGTGCCGTCGATGGAGCGCATCGTGGGCCGCGCAAGGAACGTCGATCGCTCCTCCTTCCGCACCGTCATTCCGTGCGTCACCTCGAACTCGTGTCCATTGTAGGCGGCACTCTCGTCTGAACCGAGGAACACCGCAGTCTGCGCGATATCGTCGGGCAGCGGGAAGCATTTCGCGCGCGCCTGGCCCCCGGTCGCACGCTCCAGAGACATCATGTCGAAGAACTGTCGAGCCGTCTTTCCCTCATCCTCTCCCTGGAGCTTGTCCATCGCAGCGAAAACGGTGCGGATCCGCTCGGATTCGATGGGGCCGGGATAGATGAGATTGACGCGAATGCCGCGCGGGCCAAGCTCCAGCGAAAGCTCGCGTGAAAAGGCGTTGAGCGCCGCCTTGGGCACCACATAGGCGGTGCGCCCATAGTAGGGCGTGCGGGAAAAGATAGTGGAGACGTTGATGACCGATCCGCCCTCTCCCATGTGCGGCACGGCCGCGCGCACGAGGTTCCAAGTGACGGCGAAGATGTTCCGCATCGCATCCGCCACCGTTTCCGTGTCGGTCGCGCCTTCCTTCTGCATCTGGAACAGCTCGGCCTGGGAAAGCGGCACCTTCTCAAGCACCTGCTTCGGCCCGGCCGAGCCGGCATTGTTGACGAGGATGTCGATCCGACCCGCCTTGGCGACGGCATCCGCGATGCCGGCTCGCACGCTTTCCGGGCTGGCGCCGTCGAGCACCACTGCGAGCACCTGCTCGGGGGGAACACCTGATTCCGCAAGGACGGCGTCGCGCGCGGCGTCCACTCGCTCCCGGGAGCGGCCGGTCATCACCACGGTCGCCCCCTCGGCCAGATAGTGCCTCACGATCCGGCCACCGAGGTTTCCGGCCGCGCCTGTCACCAGCGCGACCTTGCCCGCCAGACGGCCCTGCGCATCCGTGGCCGCCGCCGGCGCGGCGACCCGCCTGCCCTTCCGCGCCGTCGCGGGTGCCGTCATGCGCCTTCTCCCTTCGCTGCCGATTGCGCGGCCCAATGCTCGAACAGGGCATCCCGGCTCCTCAGCCCAAGCGCGGGAAGCGCATGATTGACCACATAGGTCGCACCCTGATGCCGGTTCTCCCACATCGCCTGGTGTGCCTCTGGAAGCCCGTCCCACGGCACCACGGTCGGCTCGGTCACATCGAGAAGCCCGGCAGCGATCATGTCGTTCATGCGGGTCACTTCCCAGGCGTTGCAAAGATGCGTGCCGAGTATCGACGCCGTCGGCATCAGGATCCTGCGCTGCCGTGTCCACACCTGCGGCGCATAGAAGGTAAAGCGCCGACCCTTCATGTCCTCGGCAAAGAGGACACGGCCGACGAATGGCTTCACCAGCGACGTCGAGACCCCGAGCGTATCCTGCATCGCCCGCTCGAACACGATGTCGGGTGCGCCCCGGGGATTGTCGGGCGATCGCAGGATTCGGCCCACGGCGTTCCCGAAGGGTTTCAGCGTCCGGTCCTGATAATCGCGGACCCCGGCCCGGAAGCGTTCGATATCCTCCTTCGCATCCACCAGCCGTGGCATCGTTTCTGGCCAGCGGAAGTTCGCCCCTTCGCGGCGGGATATATCCTCGAGGCTCACGATCCCTTCGACTGCGTCCTCGAGACCGAGCGACTGCAGAAACTCACGCTGCCCGTCAGTGGCAGTCGCGACAACGGTGCGCAGACGGAAGCGGCGGGCCGCTTCCACCATTTCAAGCCCAGCCTCGTCCAGGAGGTCGCGGGTGCCGGGCCCATAGAAGAGCAGCGCCGCCTCGCCGCCGCGGGCGTTGGCACGCGCAAGCATCTCTTCCGGCCCAACCTGGCCGGGCTTCCCCATGAAACTGAAATGGTAGCCGGAAGATGCGCCATAGAAGGCGAGGCTGCCACCCTCCTCCAGAAGCTGGAAGCTGCGCGGAAAAGCCGTCTCGCCGGCATGGCTCACGACATGATCCGCAAGTCGGCCATTGTTGAGCGCCCGGAACGCCTCGACAATCGGCGCCCCGGCTGCGTCCCATGCGCCCCATTCAGCGGGATCCTCGGGGACCGGCGTGAAGGCCTCTGCCCACCGCGGATCACGGCGATTGATGGCGCCGGCTGCTCCATGGGTGCGGACGAACTCCGCCC
>JBKBXK010000186.1:0-4584 GCA_046314095.1 Thermaurantiacus sp.
GAGGCCGATTGTGCCATCCGGTTCCACAAGCCGCACCAGGCCGATCTGATCCAGCGGCCGCTGGCGCCGATTCGGCACCGGCTTTGTGCATCCACCGCCTATCTCGATCGCCACGGGCGTCCGAAGCATGCGGAGGAGCTGTCGGGGCACCGCCTGATCGCCTACGGTCCCGCAGCGCCGGCCTATCTGCGCGCCATCAACTGGGTGCTCGAGCTCGGGCAAGATGGCTCGCCGCGCGAGCCGGTGCTCACCGTCAACAACAGCCTCGGGGTGCTGCAGGCCGTCGAAGCGGGTGCCGGGATCGCGGCGCTCCCTTCCTATCTGCTCAGGCTCGCACGCACGCCCCTGGAACTGCTGCTGCCAAGCGTCGAGGGGGCTGTCTTCCAGACCTATTTCGCTTATCCGTCAGAGCTGCGGGGATCGGTGCGACTGGGCGTGTTGCGGGATTTCCTGGTGGAACGGATGACCCCGGCCTATCTGGGCGATCAGCGTCTCCTGGAAGCAGCCTGAGGTCCAAAAGCCATGCAGCGAACGCATGGCAGATCTTTCACCTTTTCGCAGTTGCACAATCTGAACCCCTATTCCATATAGTACGAGTTGCTGCACTGCAGCGCACTGGCGCTTCCCACTCCTCCCCGGGAACGCGTCGGAGATCGGCCCCCATCTCCCTCCCTCCCTCGAGGGCCGATCGAAATCTGGGCCGGGGTAGAGCATCGCTCCCCCGGCCCTCTTTTTTTGCCCTGCGGGAGCCTGTAGGCCGAAGCCTGGGTGGGGCCTGTAGCTCAACGGTAGAGCTGGCCGCTCATAACGGCTTGGTTGCAGGTTCGAGTCCTGCCGGGCCCACCATCATCGTGCAACGTTTCGGTTAACCTGCCGCCGGATCCCCGTGCGCCAGCGGAATCTCAAGGCTGATGCAGGCCCCGCGCGCGGGCGTCTCGCGCGTTACCCTGGCGCCCAGTGCACGGGCCATGGTGTCCACGATCCGGCTGCCGAGAGCGGTCCCTGTCGGGCTGTCGGCTGCAAGCCCCACGCCGTCATCCTCCACTGCAAGCACCAACCTTGCCGGCGCGGCCCGCAGGTGGACGCGCACCTCGCCAGGCGCGGCATCGGGATAGGCATATTTGCACGCGTTGGAGACAAGCTCGCTCACGATCACCCCCAGCGAGATGGCCCGGTCGGTTGGCATGCGGACGGGCTCGGCCACAAGGCGAATGTCGCTCACCCGATGCTCGCCCACGAAGGATTCGCGCAGATCTTCAATCAGCGCGTCCAGATAGACATCCAGCGCGACTTCGCGGACATCGTCCGAGGTGTAGAGCCGGCGATGCACCTGCGCCACAGCCAGCACCCGCCGCTGGAACGCCAGCAGCGCTTCCCGGCCCTCGCCAGCGTCAAGCGCCAGCGCCTGCATGTGGGCAAGCGAGGAAACCAGCGCGAGCGAGTTGGCAACCCGGTGATTCACCTCCTTCAGCAGAAGCTCGGCCCGGTCGCGGGCGGCGCGGATCTCGGTCTCCTGCGCGCGGGCCGCGCGGCGCAACCGCTGCGCCTCGATGGCCTGGGTGATGGTGCGGGCCAGAAGCTCGAAGAAATCCGGCCCGGTATCTTTCACGATGTAGTCGGCGGCTCCGGCTTTCAGCGCGTTGACCGCGATCCGGCCTTCGTCCGCGCCGGTCACATAGATCACCGGCGGTGGCGCGTCGCGCGCGCAGATGCCAGCAAGTGTCTCCGACCCGCTCATGCCCGGCATCATGTGATCGAGGGTGATGGCGTCGAAATCCGCGTCGTCGAGCATTGCGAGCCCGCTTGCCCCATCGGACGCAACGCGGATGTCAAAGCCCTTCCGGCGCAGCGCACGGGCGGCGAGGCTCGCGAAGGCCGCGTCATCGTCGATGAACAGCAGGCGAAGCGGCGGTTGCTCCGGCTCCTCGCCGGCCCCGTCACCCTCACCCGAGGGATTGGCGGTCATTCCTCGGCGCCCGGCACCTGGATGACGGAAAGGAAAAGGCCAAGCTGGCGGATGGCGCTTGCAAACTGCTCATAATCCACCGGCTTGGTGATATAGACATTGGCCCCGAGATCATAACATCGCTGCACCTCCCGCGCATCGTCGGTGGTGGTCAGCACGATGATCGGGATCCGGCGCAGGCGCGGGTCCGCCTTGATGCTTTCCAGTATCGAGATACCGCTCATGTCGGGCAGGTTGAGATCAAGGAGCACCAGCACGGGCTGCCCGCTCCGGCCGGCCTGCGCCTCGAGATGGGCCATGGCTGAAGTCCCGTCCAGCTTGTGCACGATGTCGTTCAGAACGCCGGCACGGCGGATATTGCGCTCAATCAGCCGCGCATGGCCCTCGTCATCCTCGATCATCAGGATGGTGACCTGGCGCGCGTTCGCCATCATGCCAGAACTCCTGCACGCATATCCGTTCCTCGCACCTGCCGTGGCAGGGATACCGTGAAGCGGCTTCCCTCGCCGGGCGCCGATTCCAAGCGGATGGAGCCGCCGAGGCGCCGCGTCAACGCCCGCACATGCGCAAGGCCCAGGCCCTCGCCGGGCCGATCCTGCGCACCCGCGCGGCGGAACAGGTCAAACACCCGTTCCTGATCATCCGCTGCGATTCCCCGGCCGTTGTCCGTCACGCTCACGCGCACGAACGGTCCGGTCTCTTCGGCGGAAACCCGGATTTCGCCAGGAACCCCGGAGCGAAGATACTTGATGGCATTGTCCAGAAGATTGCCGAAAATCTGCTCTAACGCCACGCGGTCGCATTCGATGGCGGGAAGCGCTGCGATCTCGACACGGGCATCGGCAGCCTCGGCCTGCTGTTGCAGCGACGCGGCAAGCTCCTCCATCAGCGCTCCAAGCTCCACCCGCTCGGGCGACAGCACCCGCCGTCCCTCGCGCGAAAGCTGGAGGATCGCACGGATGAGGCCATCCATGCGCGCGGTCGACGTACGGATGAAGCGGAGCGACTCCGGGAAATCCTCCAACAGAAGCGCCCTGTCGTCGGGCGACACCAGTCCGGGAACCGCCGCGTCCGCACGGTCCACCAGCCGCCTCGCTGCCGCCGCGGACTCCTCGAGCTCCGAAGTGAAGCCCATCACGTTGACCAGCGGCGAGCGGAGGTCGTGGCTCACGATATAGGCAAACCGCTGGATCTCCGCATTGGCCTCCTCCAGATCAGAGGTGCGCGTCGCAACCCGATTCTCAAGCTGTTCGTTCAGTTCTGCGACCTCCGCATTGGCATGCCGCAACTGGGCCGCCTCGCGCCGCAGCGCACGCAGAGTGGAGGCGGCAATCAGCAGGATCGCGACCAGCCCGGCCAGGTTGGTGACGACAAGAAAGGCGCCAGCACGCTCGGCCGCCCGCTGGCGGGTCGAAAGCAAGGTTTCCTCCGCGGCCTGCATCACGCCAAGCGTCTGGCGGATCTCGTCGGTCTGCGCGCGCGCCTCCAGCGTGCGGGCGATCGCACCAGCAAGATCACCCTGCAACACGAGAAGGTTCACGCGATCGATTTCTGCCATCCGCTCCGATACCTGCGTGGCAAGGCGCTCACCGCGGCGGGCCTGGTCGGGATTGTCCGTCACGAGAGCCCGGACTTGCTCCAGCGACGGGTTCACCTCGCGATAGGCGTTGTTGAACCGATCGCGAAAGATGTCCGAACGGGTCAGGATCCAGCCCCGCTGGGTGCTGTTGGTCTCGGTGATTGCCTGATCGAGCGTTGCGAGCGCCCCCAGCACCTGCAAGGTGTGGGTCACCCGCGCATTCTCCTGCTGGCCCTCGCGTACCAGCAGCAGCCCGATTCCCACGATCAGGAGAATGATGAGAAAGCCCGCCCCCAGCGGCAGCAACTGCGCTGGCGCCCGACCGCCGCCGGGCAAGGCAAACGGGCCGGCAATACGATCGCCGGCCCGTGCTTCTGCGAAGGGTTCCGCGCGGTTCATTGCACGGCATCCCTGACGTCAAAGAGTGTCAGCCGTCCACCTTGCTTGCGAAAGTATCGACCTGGCGCTCGGCCTCGTCCTTGGCGATGCCATATTTCTGCTGGATCTTGCCCAGAAGGATATCGCGCTTGCCGGCGATCTCGGTCATGTCGTCGTCGGTCAGCTTGCCCCATTGTTCCTTCACCTTGCCGGTGAACTGCGTCCAGCCGCCTTCGATACGATCCCAGTTCATGGATGTCCTCCTAGTTTGTGTGCCGGCTCCGGGCTCGGAGCCTCGGGACGGGAACGCGCGCAGGCTGCAAAAGTTCCCTGGCCGCGTTCAGGCCGGTGCGGCAGCCCGGGCGCTTAGAAGCAGTGCCTGGCCGACGGTCGCAACCACTGTCTCCGGCTCGAAAGGCTTCGTCACCAGCCAGGTCGGCTCCGGCCGCTCGCCGCTCAGCAGCCGCTCCGGGTAGGCGGTGATGAACACCACGGGAACCGTCATCGTCTCAAGGATCTCATGCACTGCCTCGATGCCCGAGGAGCCATCGGCAAGCTGCACGTCGGCAAGCACGAGGTCCGGGCGCTCGGCATCCGCAATTGCAACGGCCTCGCCGTGGGTGGCGGCAACGCCCGCTATCTGATGGCCCATGTCGGTGAC
>JBKBXK010000187.1:0-4579 GCA_046314095.1 Thermaurantiacus sp.
AATGCCGTGAGGCCGGACGGAGATCATCGGCGGGGGCCCTTCTCGGGATCATAATCTGGCAGGGTGCGGCCCCCCAGCAGGGCGCCGGCCGGATCCTGGTCGATCCGGGCGGAAATGGCGCCGAGGCTTTGGCTGATGTCGCGCAGGTCGCGGGTCAGCTGCGTGACCTCGGGGATCGTCTCGGCTGCAAGGGTCGCAACGCCCGGCTCGGCTGCGGCGACCAGCGAGTCCACGCGCTTCAGCGCCGCGTCCGCGCTGGTGATCGTCTTGCGCAGCTCCTGCACCATCGGTTCGCCCTGCTCGGTGATCAGCCTGTCGGCGGAGCGGCTCGCGGTATCGAGGCTTTCCGCTGCGCGCCCGGCCGCGGCAATGGTGGTGCGCGTCTCCGCGAGTGCTGCCCTGAGGTCCGGCGCCGAGCCCGCAAGCGCAGCCGTGGTCGTATCCACATTCTGCAGGATGCTGGCGAACGACTCCCGGTTCTGGTCGTCGAACAGCTCCGAAAGCCGCAAGGTCAGCACCGACAGTCGCTCGATCAGCTGCGGCGCATTGTCCAGAATGGCGGAAAAACCGCTTGCCGCGGTCGGGATTACCGGCGCGCCATAGGGCCCGATGGCCTCGATCGGGGGCGCGCCGCGGATGGCGCCGGTCAGCTGGATCTGGCTCACCCCCGTAAAGCCGACCCCCTGGATGGCAGCCGTCGTGCCTTCCAGGATCGGCACGGCCTGCTCGATCTCGATCCGTACCCGCACAAACTCCGGGCTTTCCGGCATCAACGCGATGCGCCGCACCTGGCCCACGGGCACGCCGGAGAAGGTGACGGCGGAGCCAGTCGCAAGCCCGCTCACGCTCTGCTCGAAAAAGAGATCGAACTCCTTTTTCTCGTCTCGGGTAAAGTTGGAAAGCCACAGGATGAACCCGAGCAGCGCGAGCAGCAGCACGATGGTGACCGCGCCAACCACCACATAGGAATTGCGGTTCTCCACCTCAGCCGCCCCCTGCCGTTGCAAACTGCGGCGACGCGTGCGCGCCAGCAGCCGCGCGGCCGCGCGGGCCGTCGAAATATTCCCGGATCCACGGGTGATCCACCCGCATCACATTGGCAACGGTGTCGGCGGCGACGATGCGCTTGTCGGCTATCACCGCCACCCGGTCGCAGATGCTGTGCAACGTGTCGAGATCATGGGTGATCAGGAACACCGTCAGCTTCATGGTCTCTGCAAGGGTGCGGATCAGCGTGTCGAAGGCCGCGGCTGCGATCGGGTCGAGCCCGGCAGTGGGTTCATCCAGGAACAGGAGCTCCGGGTCCAGCGCCAGCGCCCGGGCGAGCGCTGCACGCTTCTTCATTCCGCCAGACAATTCCGCCGGAAAGTTTGCGGCCGCCTCTACCGGAAGGGCAGCCATTGCCACCTTGAAGGCGGCCACCTCGTCCATCAGCTGCTCGGGCATCTTCAGATATTCGCGAAGCGGCACCTGGATATTCTCGGCAACCGTCAGGCCAGAGAATAGCGCGCCACCCTGAAACAGAACCCCCCAGCGCCGTGTGAGGTCCGCTGTCTGCGCGAGCCTGCGCGCTTCAACCGGCTGGCCGAACACGCGGATCTCTCCGGCCGCCGGCGCCTGCAACCCGATGATGGAGCGCATCAAGACCGATTTGCCCGAGCCGGAGCCGCCGACCACCCCAAGGATCTCGTTGCGCTCCACATCAAGATCGAGCCCGTCATGCACCACATGGCTGCCAAAGCGGGTCACCAGGCCCCGGATGGAGATGACCGGTTCCGCCATCAATCCCACCCAAGGGCGGTGAAGAAGACCGCGAAGAAGGCATCGAGAACGATCACCAGAAAGATCGCCTGCACGACGGCGATCGTGGTGCGCTGGCCAACGGATTCGGCTGTTCCGGTCACCTGCAGGCCCTGGAAACAGCCGATGACAGCGATGATCGCGCCGAAAACAGGCGCCTTGATCATCGCCATCCAGAAGTCGGACATCGGAACGACCTCGTTGATGCGCTGCACGAAGGTGACGGGCGGAAGGTCCATCACGAACCATGTGAACATGCCGCCGCCGACCATCGCGAGGATCGAGGCGTAAAACGCAAGGAGCGGCATCATCAGGATGAGCGCCAGCATCCGCGGCAGCACCAGAACTTCCACCGGGTCGATGCCCAGGGTGCGCATGGCATCGACTTCCTCGGTCAGCTTCATGGTGCCGATCTGGGCGGCGAAGGCGGATGCCGAGCGGCCGGCAACCATGATCGCGGTCAGAAGCACGCCAAGTTCGCGGAGCGTCGCCCGGCCGACGAGATTGACCACGAACACCTCGGCTCCGAACTGGCGCAGCTGCACATAGCCCTGTAGCGCGATGACGATGACTATCAGGAAGCTCATCAGGCCGACGATGCCGAGCGCGGCGACGCCCGCCTGTTCCATCTGCACCGACACCGCGCTCCAGCGGATCCCGCGGCGCGAGGTGATGGCGCGCGCGAAGCTGGCCAGCGTCAGTCCCAGAAACGCAAGGCTGGCGCCGATGGTCCGGCCCGTTTCCGCCATGTAACGGCCGAGGTCTTCCAGCTCCTGCCGCCAGAGCGCCTGTTTCGGTGGATGTACGTTCACCGGCCGGTCCGCAGACGCGACTTCCGCCAGCAGGCGGCGTGCATCCTCGCCCTCGCCGTGAAGCTCCGTCTCCGGCCGGTCGCGGCGCAGCTTGTGCAGCACCCAGGCGCCAACGGTATCGATGCGCTCCAGGCCCGACAGGTCGACGATGAGATGGCCCGGCTGCCGTGCCGCCGCATCGAGCGAGCGCTCCAGTGCGGTTGCATTGCCTACTGTCGCCGCGCCGGACAGCGCGAGGCGTCGTCCGTCGGCCGCGTCCCGTTCCTCGATGTCCAGGGGCGCATCCATTGCAACGACAACTGCCCGTGTGGCGAAAAGGTTGCAAGGACGCGTTCAGCCGGGAATGAACGCGTGGTGCTGTTGCATGCCCACATCGCGCGCGCGCTCGCGCTGCTGTTTGCGTTTCTGGTCGTGCTCACGCCGCCGGCGCTGGCGCGCAGCTTCGATGCCGAGGTGCTGCGTGTCATCGATGGCGATTCGATCGTCGTGCGTGAAAAGCGGGCCAATCGCGTGCACGAGATTCGGCTTGCCGGCATCGACGCGCCCGAACTTGGTCAGCCCTGGGGCATCCAGTCGCGCACTGCGCTCAGGCGGATGGTGGACGCGCGCACCGTGCGCATCGAGGTGACAGACCGGGATCGCTACGGTCGCCTGGTGGCCCGCGTTTGGCAGGGGCGAACCCATGTGAACGCGGCAATGACCCGGAACGGCCATGCCTGGGCCTATGGGCGGCACCTCGACGACAAGGAGATCCGGGCCGGCCATGACGCGGCGCGTGCGGCCGGCCGCGGGCTCTGGTCGCTCCCGCCGGAGCAGCGGATTCCGCCCCCGACGTGGCGCGCCCGCACGCCGCGCACATGAGCGTGCCGCACGACGACTGCACGCGCCTTGCAGTCTACGACATGGACCTCACCATCACTGCGCCCCCAAGCTGGACACCCTGGCTGCTTTACTGGCTGCGGCACGAGGCGCCTTGGCGTGCGCTGCTGCTGCCTCTGGCACTGCCGTTTCTCATCGGCTTCCCGCTCGGCCTCGTCGATCGCAAGCGGCTGAAAGAGGTCGCCCACCGCCTCGTGATCGGCGCCCGCATCCCCAAGACACGGCTCGAACGCGCCGCCCGCGCCTTCGCGGCGCGCTTCGCCGTACGCGCCACGCGCTCAGACGCGCTGGCGGCGATCGAGCAGGACCGCGCCGACGGCTTCCGCATTCTCGTCGCGACTGCAAGCAGCACCCATTATGTCCGCCATCTCGCCGCCGGCTGGGGCATCGGCGATGTCGTGGCGACCCGCAATGTCCAGGATGGCGCCACAGTCTTCAGCAGGATCGACGGGCCGAACTGCTACGGGGCCGACAAGCTGGCTGCGATCGAGGCCTGGTGCCGGGCCGAGGGGCTCTCCCGAGACCGGCTGTTCGTGCGCGCCTATTCGGATCACCGGGCCGACCTGCCGCTTCTGGACTGGGCCGACGAGCCGGTGGTCATCTCGCCGAAGCCGGCAATGGCCCGCATCGCTGCCGCCCGCGGCTGGCCGGTCAGGCAGTGGCAGTGATGCGCCGCCGAAGCGGCGGAAGCAGCCGAATGGCGAGCAGCACGAAGAGGATGGCGGCATAGATCAGCGGCTCGGCCTGCCAGCCCTTCACGCGCAGGACGAAGTGCACCACGCCTGCAAGCGCAGCCAGATAGGCGAGCCGGTGCAGCACCCGCCAGCGACGCGCGCCAAGCCTTCGGATTGCGCGATTGGTGGAGGTGGCCGCAAGCGGCAACATGGCAAGAAAGGCAAGCATCCCGGCCAGGATGAACGGCCGTTCCAGCGTTTCCGCCACCAGCTCGGCAAGGCTCCAGTCGAGGTCCAGCCAGAGGAAGGCGAGCAGGTGGAGCACCGCATAGGCAAAGGCCCAGAGGCCGAGCGCGCGGCGCACCGTCATCACCCGCCCCCAGCCGGTGAGAATCCGCACTGGCGTCACAGCCA
>JBKBXK010000188.1:0-4505 GCA_046314095.1 Thermaurantiacus sp.
CGCGCTTTTTGCCATGATCGCCACGCTGGCGCTTGCCAGCCCCGGCCAGGCCGATGAGGGGGAGCTGCCCCCCGCCCTGATGGAGCTTCTGGCAGCCGCCAATGCGCAAGGCCGCGCCCAGTTCACCCAGGCCGTGCAGCTGATCGCCCTGACCCAGCCCCCTGCATCGGTGGTGAAAGCGGCAGAAACGCTTCAGCGCGGCAATGTCGCCCGGCAGGCGCTGGGGCTGGAGCCGATCGTGCTGCCCGAGGAGGCCGCCATCGCCGCTGCCGAGGAAATGGCCGAAGAGGACGAAACCGGCGCGTACAAGCCCAACGGGATTGTCGGCACGGTCGCCGCCGTGCCGGTCGGCGTGGCCCGCACCCTCGCGTCGGGACGCCTCGAGCTGTGGCAGGGCCGGGCAAGCCTGGGCGTGCGCTTCGACAGCGGCAATACCTCGCGCGAGGACTACACGTTCGGCCTTCAGGTGCGCCGTGAACTCTCAGGCTGGGGCTTTCAGGGCGATATCGACTACGCCTACTCGGAGGTGAACAATGTCATCGGCCGGGACAATTTCCGCACCCGTTTGCGCGGCGAACGCGAGGCCGGCGAACGCTTCACCTATTTTGCCGCCGCCGATTACGAGCGCGACCGGATTGCCAGCTATGACTGGACCGCGTTTTTCGGGGTCGGTGCCGGTTACCGGGTGCTGACCCAGACGGGACGCACATGGATAGTGCGCGCCGGTCCCGGTCTGCGCCTGCTAGCCGAGCCGGGCAACGGAACACAGCAGGTCGGCGCCCTTGATGTCGGGTCGGACATCGCGCTCAACCTGACCGATTCGATCACCTTGACCTCGGAGACCGGCCTGCTGATCGCCGACACCAGCCGGTTCGACCAGTTGCTGAGCGTCAACTCCGCGCTCAACGATCTGTGGTCGCTGCGTGTGCAGTACCGCTATCGCCACGAGTTCGAGCCCAATCCGGGCTTTGTCCGGGGCGATAGCCGTACCGATATTTCCATCGTCCGCGAGTTCTAGGGTCTATCCGTCCTCTTTCACGGGACGCGGCGCCTCGGGCTTGCCGGGGCCTTGCGGGCGCACGCCGCCCGCCCCGATGCGTCCGGCCGCAAAGTCATCGAGCAGATGCACCCAGCGGCTGGAGCGTGACGAGATATAGATAAACGGCCCGTCCGGATTGCTGCGGAAATTGGAATCCGTGGCGACGATCTGCCACGCCCCGTTTTCATGGACCATGAAGGGGGAACCGGAATCGCCGCGCGTGGTGTCGCAATCATGCGAGATCGTGTCGTCCGGATAGGCCGCCAGAATGCGGCAATCCTCGTTGCCGGACAGATTCTCCCCGGTATCCCACGAATATCCGGCCTGCCAGATGCGGGCATTTTGCGTCTCGCGTGCACCGCGGTCCGCGACGATATCGAGAACGCCGACATAGCCCAGCTCGTCACCGAGCGGCTGGTCAATGCGCAACAAGGCCCAGTCCGTGCCGTCAATCTCGTCGGTCTGGCTGAAGCGCTGGCTGTCCCATTCGGTGTCAATGAGGTGGTCGACTATGCGGGCTGTGCGCGGTCCGCCGGGGAGGGCAAACCCGGTTGTGTAGACGCCCCCGGCGTAGAGCTGGCCTTCCCGGTGGATACAGTGAGCCGCCGTCACGATCACGTTCGCGGCAACCAGCGTGGCCGTGCAGCCGCCGCCGCGATCGGCGTTGATCGTGCCCACCACGCTCCACGGAAACTGCGCGGTATCCATCAGCACCCGGTCATCATGGCCGAAGAAATGGTCATTGATGGTGAGCGGGCGATGGCGTCCGCCGCAATCGGCACGGTCGGTGCGCGCCGCGCAGCGCCCGGTGCCGATACCCGGCTCGTCGCACACGCCGTCAAAGGCGGTTTCGCAGCTATCATTGCGGAATCGCAGATGGCTGACATCCCCGCAATCGGACACATCCGTGCCTTGCGTGCAGGCGCCGGTGCCAAAGCCCGGCTCATCGCATTCGCCGTCATTGGCCCAGCGGCAGCTATCGTCTTCCTGACCGGTGGCGATGCGCCAGCAATCGGAATAATCGGTGCCCGCCGGACAGGCACCGGTGCCGATACCCGGCTCGTCGCACTCGCCATCATTGGCATGGCGGCAGCTGTCATCGCCGGTAAAACCGGCCGGGCGCGCGCCGCCGGGCCGTTGCGGGGCGGGCTTCTGAAATTGCTGGATGAGGCGCGTGTAATCGCGCGAGGAGAGTATGGTCGGATCGGCAGGCTCGAACGCGGGCTGCGCCGCCGGCACCGGTGCGCGCTGCGACACCGTGCCGAAATAAGCTGTTGCGCCGGCTGCTCCGATAGTTGCAGCCAAGGCCAGCGCCGTCAAAATCCCCCGCATCTCTCACCCCCCTTATGGTGTCGTCACAAACAGGCCTTCAACCCGTCTCACCGCGCCGCTTCGCACATTAGTGCGCTCCCGTCACCTGACCATGAGCGACAGCCGGACGGCAAGATCAGGCATTCACCTTGCTGAACGCCAGATGAGCATCCGGTCCAGCGTGCGTTCAGCGGCCGGGAGGCATGGTCAAGCGCATACAAAGACGTTTCCTGCCCATAAGGAGGTTTGGACATGACCCGGATTGCCGCCATGATCACCGTTGTCAGCCTGGCACTGGCAGCCGCCGCAGCCAGTGCCCCACCGGCCGAGGCCCAGCGCGGGCAACACCCGCAATCGCGCGGATGGAACGGCCCCGCAGAAGCGCAGCGCTGGCACCAGCCGCGCGGATGGAATGCGCCGCAAGGCCATTTCGTCGTGAACGCCAATGCCTGCGCGCCGCTGCGCCAGTATCACCAGCACCGTGGACGCCATCACGCAAACTGGAACCGTCAGCGCAATTTCGTCCTGCGCTGCCAGCCGGGTGCCTTCAACTATATCCCGACACGCGCCGAATGGCGCATGGGCATCACCAACCGCAACGTGTTCGCGCACGAAGCGCGCTGGGATCCGCGCCGCCAGCAATTCTATGCCGATACGCGCTGGGGGCGGGTGCCGGTGGAAGTCATCCACTCGCCGGTGATTATCGGCCGCCGCTAGAGACGGCTAGAGATGGAGCACACCCTCGACAAAGGGGCGCGCGCGGCCTTCCAGCCCGACGCGCCCCGCACCGGGGGCGGCGCTGCCGGTACGCACCTGCAAGGCGCCCGGACGCGGTCCGGTCTGGCGCGCGGTGAGCACTTCACGGCCGAGGCGCTCTGCCCAGAACGGCCCGAGCGCGCAATGGGCCGAGCCGGTCACCGGATCCTCGTCAATGCCGATGGGCGGAGCAAACAGGCGCGAGACAAAATCACTGCCCTCGCCGCCCGGCGCCGTGACGGTCCATAAGGCACCGCTCTCCTTCAGACGGGCCATGCCGGGCGCCAGTGCGGCCAATGTCTGCGCGCTGTCATAGACCACCATGTACCAGGGCCAGGGCTCGGCGCGGACCAGTTCGAAGACCTCCAGCGGCGCGGGGCCGCCGAGCGCTGGCGTGGCATCAGGAAACGCCTCCAGCCGCTTTACGGAAATAGCCGGGAAGTCCATCGCATAAACGCCGGGCTGCGCCGTGCGGGCAACACTCATCGCGCCGGACCGGGTGGAGAAGCGGGCCATATCGCCCTGCACGCGTCCGCTGCCCAGCAGCCAGGCACCGGCCGCCAGCGTGGCATGACCGCAGAAATCCACCTCTGCGCCGGGCGTGAACCAGCGCAAGCGCCAATGGTCCTCGCCCTCGGCGAGCAGATAGGCCGTTTCGGACAGATTGTTGGAGCGCGCTATCCCGGCGAGGTCTGCGTCCGCCAGCGGCGTCTCCAGCAGCACAACCGCCGCCGGATTGCCGGTATGGGGCGCATCGCCGTCACAAAAGGCGTGCAACTCGGCAAAGGGCAGCGCGGTCACGGGCGTGTGGTCTGCGCGACGGCAGCGTTATCAGGCACAGGCGCTTCGGCGTAACGCACCAGATAATCGAGCACATCCTGCGGATTGCGCTCGCGCGCCGTGCGCCATTCGGCCGAGGTGCCGGTATTGATGATCTCGCCGGTCGCCGTGGTGATGATGACGGTCGGCACCCCTTCCAGCTCGTCCATGCCGAAACGGGTCACCACATCCATATTGCGCTCATAGCGGCCGACATCGACCGCGACGATTTCATACTGCGCATCGGCATAGGCGCGCACCGGCGCCAGCTCCAGCATGCCGGCAAAGATCCGGCAGTCCGGGCACCAGTTACCGCCAAACTTCACCAGCACGCGCGTGCCGCGTGCCTGCGCGCGTTCAAACGCCGCGTCGAGTTCGCCATGGGCATCAGCCTCGGCGTCATAGGGCTCATCCACGGCGGTGACCTCAAGCTCGGACACATCGATCTCCTCTGCTTGCGGCGAGCAGGCCAGCAGGCCGAACGCCAAAATCAGGCTTATAGGCAAAGTCGCGGCGCGCATGAACCCGTCCTCTCTTGCTATACCCCGAACCTAGGCACGCTGAGGCCCGATGGCGATAG
>JBKBXK010000189.1:0-4487 GCA_046314095.1 Thermaurantiacus sp.
TTGCTGCCCAGTCGAGGTAGATGCGGTCTTTTTCGGCCATGCCCTTGCGAGTTGCGTGTTGCCGACGCATTTTTCTATAGCCAGTCGGGCCTCGCCAGCCGTTTTTTTCGTGAATCCCCAAGGCGCGCCATGCGCCGGCACCATCCAGGGAGTATCATGCCCGAAGTCATTTTTCCCGGGCCAGAGGGCCGTCTGCACGGCCGCTATCAGCCATCGCCGCGACCGCGCGCGCCGCTCGCCATCATCCTGCATCCGCACCCGCAGGGCGGCGGCACGATGAACAACGCCATCGTGCTGATGCTCTACAACATGTTCGTGAAGCGCGGTTTCGCGACGCTCAGGTTCAACTTTCGCGGCGTCGGTCGATCCGAGGGCGAGTTCGACAATGGCGTCGGCGAGCTTTCCGATGCGGCCTCGGCGCTCGACTGGTTGCAGTCCATCAACGCGGAGTCGCCGCAGACCTGGGTGGCCGGGTTCAGTTTCGGCGCGTGGATCGGCATGCAGTTGCTGATGCGGCGGCCGGAGGTGCGCGGGTTCATTTCCATCGCACCGCCTGCCAACATGTATGACTTCGGATTCCTTGCCCCGTGCCCATCCTCGGGCCTGATCGTTTCGGGAACGGCTGACGAGGTGGTGGCAGAGCCCGCGGTGCAGAAGCTGGTCGACAAGCTGAAGACGCAGCGGCACATCACCATCGACTATGCGCGCATCGAGGGCGCAAACCATTTCTTCGCCCGGGAGATGGTGGAGCTGGAACGGGTCTCCGAGGCCTATCTCGACATGCGGCTCAGCACCGTTGCGTCGGAAGCGGCGATCCGCAAGCAGCGCTGATCCCTTCGAAAATTCGCTGCGCGGGCCTTCCGGCGTCGGCCGGGGGTCGCCTGCGCGCGCCCGCACCCGGTGCATCCATTTTGATGACAGTTTGATGACAATCGCTTGACATAAACATGACATCGTGCAGAATATTGTGCGACGGATCGCATATCCGGCCGATGCCTCTGCGGTGTCTGCCAACGGAACGGCGGCCTCCTGTCGAGGGAAAGGAGACATGCCCATGAATGGAATTCTTGCTGCGTGCGCCGCGGGCGCGGCGCTTCTCATCGGTTCGGCTGCCATCGCGAAGCCCGGGCTCACGGGGTTTCACCCGCCGCGGGGGGACATCATTCTGCAGACCGCGGATCTCGATCTGGCGACCGACCGGGATGCGCGGATCCTGCACGTGCGGGCAGCCCGCGCAGCGCGTGACCTGTGCCTCGGCGATCATCCGCTGCCGCACCGCATGATCACGCTCGAATATTTCGATTGCGTCGACCAGGTGCAGTCGACTGTCCGCGATGAAGTCAACCGGATCATCCGGGAGCACCGCGGCGCGCGGGTTGCGAGCCGCTGATCCCGGGTTCCGGGAGCATCTTTCGTCCATGTTGAACCGCACCGCCGCTTCAACATGGACGGAAAGAGATGCTCACCATATGGGATCGACGCGCAACTCACTCCGTTGCGGCTGAACCAGGCGGTTCAACCGCCCCGGATGTTGCTCTAGCTCAACTGCGCGCGGCCTCCTCTGCAATCCACGCCCGCATCTTGGTTTCCAGCACGTCCAGCGGGATCGAACCCGATTCCAGCAGCCGGTCGTGGAACGCGCGGATGTCAAACCGGGTGCCAAGCGCCTGCTCCGCCGCCTTGCGAAGCTCGCGGATCTTCAGCTCGCCGATCTTGTAGGCAAGCGCCTGCCCGGGCCAGGCGATGTAGCGGTTGACCTCGGCCTCGATGTTCGCCCGCGCGAGGGCGGTGTTGTCAAGCATGTAATCCACCGCCTGCTGCCGGCTCCAGCCCTTGTGATGCAGCCCGGTGTCCACCACCAGCCGCGCCGCCCGCCACATCTCGTAGGAAAGCCGGCCCATGTCCTTGGCCGGCGTATCGTACATCCCCATCTCGATGCCGAGCCGCTCGGAATAGAGGCCCCAGCCTTCGACAAACCCCGTGAAGAAGGCAGCATGGCGCCGGAAAGGCGGCAGATCCAGTTCCTGGGCAAGCGCGATCTGGTGGTGGTGGCCCGGCACCGCCTCGTGGATCGAAAGCGCCGGCACCTCGAACAGCGGCCGCTCGTTCAGCTTCGAGGTGTTGACGAAATAGACGCCCGGTGCCCCCGCCGCCAAGGAGCCGGGCTGGTAATAGGCGGTGGTGGTGTAGGGCGCGGTCTCGGCCGGAATCTCGCGGATGGTGTAGGGCTGCCGCGGCAGCTTGCCGAACAGGCGCGGCATCCAGCCGTCGGCAATGCGCGTCGCAAGCGCCACTTCCCGCATCAGTTCACCGGGCGTCGTCGCATAATATTGCGGGTCGGTCCGCAGATGCGCGATATACGCCTCGCGCGTGTCGAACCCGGCGCGCTTCGCCACGTCTTCCATCTCGGCCCGGATCCGCGCGACTTCGGAAAGGCCGATCTCGTGGATCGCGTCCGGCGTAAGGTCGGTGGTCGTCTCCTGCCGTGCCCGCCACGCATAGAAATCACGGCCACCCCGAAGCGCGGAAACGCCCACCTCCTTCCGGCAGGCGGGCAGATACTCCTTCGCGAAAAAGTCCGCGAACCGCGTGTAGGCCGGATTTACGCCGCGGGCCACCGCGCGCTCGGCCCGCACCCCCATCGCCGCCCATTCCGCCTGCGGCATGGTCTGCGGGCGCGGCATGATAGGCGCGAGAAAGCGCGAGGTCTCGATCGGCTCAGCCACCCGGCGGACACTGCCCTCGAACCCGTCGAGCACCTCGCACGGCAGCGTCCAGCCATCGCGGATCGTCTGGCGGGTGGTCCCGATCGCCTGGTCCACCTGTGCGGGGAAAGCCTCCAGCCGGGCGATGTAGCTCTGGTAGTCGGCGGCGGTGAAAAAGGGCAGCCGCTGCGGCAAGGCGCCGAAAACGGTATGAAAGCCCTCGCGATTGGTGAACAGGCGCGCGCGGGCCGGAAAGCCGTTCGCCTCCACCTGTCGCCGCAACAGTCGCGCCAGCACATCGGCTGAAACCTGCCGGTCGTTGTCGAGCGTCGCCCGATCGATGACGTCCAGCCGGGCGAGGAGCGCCCGGGCCTCGGCCGCCTGCCGGTCCATCCCGGCCAGCGACAGGTCATTCAGCCGTTCGTCGTGGGCCCGCTCGCCGAGGATGGTCGCCTGCACCGGATTGTTGGCGAGATACCATGCCCAATGGTCCTCGAGGAGCGCGTCGAACTGTTCAGGGTTCGCGTGGGCCGCGCTTGCAAGCAGCAGAAACACAACCGGAATCACGCGCATCACCATCTCCCTGCCCAAGGCCGGCAAGGATAGCCGCGCGCGCGCCGGCCGCCAAGCGGGCGGGGGTGCGCCCCGCCCGCCGGCGGCAGGCCGGTCAGCCGCGGCCGATCGCGATCCGTTTCGGCTCCTTCTCGGGCACCCGTTTCCTCGGCACATGCACCGACAGCACGCCATCGCGGAAATCCGCCTTCACATGCTCGGCATCCGCCTCGAACGGCAGCTGGAGCCGGCGCAGGAAGCTGCCCTCGGCACGCTCGACCAGGTGCCAGGTGCGCTTCTCGTCCTTCTCCTCGCGCTCGGTACGATGCTCCGCCTTCAGTGTCAGCACATTGTCCGCCAGTTCCAGATGGACGTTCTCCTCCGGAACGCCGGGAAGCTCGGCCTTCAGGTCAAGGCCGTCATCCGTCTCCGAAACATCCACGCGCGGAGACAGGAAGGCATTGCCGGAAAAAGCCGTCGCAACCGGCGGCAGGCCAAAGCCGCGGGATACATCCTCGAACATCCGGTCGATCTCGCGGCGCATCTGCGCAAAGGGATCGGCCACCGGCTGTCCGGCGGGAAGATTGCCACGGCCAAAGGGTATCAGCGAACGCAGGTCCATGGTGTCCTCCATTTCAGCTTGTCACGTCTGAAGCAGAGACAACCGGAGACCGGCTGCCTCCGCTGTCGCATCTGGTTCTCGCGCGCCCGGAATCAAGGGGGCCGAAGGAACGGCTCCGACCCCCGGGAGGAACGGCGCCGGGCCTTCGCTAGAGCATCTTTCGATGATGTTGAATCGCAACGCCGGTTCAACATGGTCGGAAACAGATGCTCAACGCATTGGATCGACGAGCAACTTACTCCGTCGGGGGGGGGGGGGGCGCGGGGGGGGGGCGGGCCGTACTACCCGCGGGGGCGGGGGGGCGTGCGGGCCGAGGCCGCGCGCGACGCGGCGCTGAAGGAGCGCGAGGCCGGGACCGAGGGCGCCGAGCTGGCCGCCGCGCTCCAGCGGATCGGCGAGCTGAGCATGGAGGTCGAACTGCTGCGCGCGAAGATCGGGCAGTCCCCCGGCCCTTTGGCCCGGAGGCGGTGGCGGTGATGGCCGGCTCGGTCTCGCCCGCCACCGGCCGGCGCTACGGCGTCGCGCGGGTCTGCACGATCCGGGACGTGCCGCGCTCGTCCTTCTACGCCGCCCGGCGGGCGGCGGTGGACCCCGCGCCCGCGCGCCCG
>JBKBXK010000190.1:0-4485 GCA_046314095.1 Thermaurantiacus sp.
GCAGCCTGAACGCCGTCGCGCTGATCCGTTCACACAGGCGTTTTTCTCCCGATTTCACCCGAAACGGCCCGAACAGGCCTTCTCTCACGTTCGAACAGGTGCATCATGATCAACCATTTCCATCTCGCCGCTGCGCGCCGTCGGCACATCGCACGCGGTCCCCGGCGGGTTGCCGGCATCGCCCTCATCCTCGTGTCGCTCGGCCTCGCGGCGGCGCCCGCCCGCGCCAGCGGCCCCTATGTGGTCGATGATGCCGCCATCACCCCGCCAGGCGAGGGCCAGGTCGAAACCTGGGTCTCGCTCACCGGCCGCGGCCATGTGTTCGCCTTCCTGCCCGCCACCACGCTCCAGGCGATCCCCTTCATGGAATGGACGGTGGGGCTCGATACCGGCCGCTTCGATGGCGCGCGCGCAACCGGGCTCACCCTCCAGGCCAAGGCGCTGTTCGGCAGCGAGCCGGAAGCCGTCGGCGACATCGGCTTTTCCGCCTCCGGCGCGGTCCGCTTCGGGCTCGATGGCGAGGGCGCAACGGATGTCGCCGTCAACGGCATCACCACCGTCGCTGCCACGGATTGGCTGCTGCTGCACGGCAATCTCGGCTTTGCCCGCAACCGGATAGACCGTGTCTCTGCGCTCACCTGGGGCGCCCGCGCCGAGCTTGCCGTCATTCCCGAGCGGCTAGCACTCCATGGCGAGCTGTTCGGCACTTCGAAATCCAGTGCCGGCGTCCAGCTTGGCCTTCGCCCCACCATCGTCGATGGCGCGATGGATCTCGAGTTCATCTTCAGCCGCAACCTCGCTGACGAGCGGGAGAGCTGGGCGACACTGGGCCTTGCCATCCGCTTCTGAGCCGGCGCAAGGTCGCAATTCCGGGGGCAGGGCGGCAGGGGCTGTCCCGCGCCCCCGTCGGGAGTGATTTGGTGGGCGGCGATCCGGAAGACGCCAGAGGCAAAGCGTGATGGACCCGATGATCGAAGCCGGTCTCAACCTGCTGGTGGCAGTCGCGCTCGGCGCCGCCATCGGGCTGGAACGGCAGTGGCGGCAGCGGCTCGCGGGGCTGCGGACCAACACGCTCGTTGCGCTCGGTTCGGCCAGCTTCGTGGTCTTCGCGGCCGCTTTCCCGGACGAGGTCAGCCCGACCCGGGTTGCCGCCCAGGTCGTCTCCGGCATCGGCTTTCTCGGCGCCGGCATCATCTTCCGCGAGGGGCTGAACGTCCGCGGGCTCAACACCGCGGCCACGCTCTGGTGCGCTGCCGCGGTCGGGCTTCTTGCCGGCGCGGGCGAGTTCGGCCGCGCCGCGATCGTCGCGGGGCTGGTCATCGCCGTCAACATCGCGCTTCGCCCCGTGCTGCGCTTCATCCATGCCCGGCCGCAGCCCGAGCCGGAGGGGGATCGCCACTATGTTGTCACGGTGGTGAGCCGGGGCGAGGCCGAGGCCCATGTCCGGGCGCTGCTCCTGCAGGGCGTGTCCGGCGCCGGGCTGCGCCTGCGCCGGCTCGACAGCCAGAATATCGAGGACAGCGACCGCATCGAGGTGGAGGCGGAGGTGCTCGGCTCCGTCCGCGCCGATGCGCCGATCGAGCAGATCATCGGCCGGCTCAGCCTCGAACCGCAGGTGACGGCCGCCCGCTGGCGCCTCGACGATGCCGGCCGCGACTGAACCGCCGGGCGGCCCGCTTCCGGGCGCCTGCGCATGGGCCGCTCCGGCTCCGGGCTGTCCTACAGCCGGTTCCCGGGGCTATGATGCAGCTCATGCCGATGGCCAGCCAGATCCCGACATCCCACTTCGCCCGTTCGCTGCCGTGTCCGCTCGGGATGGCTCTTGCGTCTCGTGCCGCACGAGTGCGAAAACTGTGAAAAGCTGAACGACCGCGCACGCCGCCGATTGCGCCAATCCCTGCCAATCACGCCAAATCTTTTCAGTAACTTAGATGCGACAACAGGCGGTCTGAAACACCTTGCCAGGGGTCTGTTGGCGGAGCGGGAGGGATTCGAACCCTCGAGGAGCTGTTAACCCCTACACACTTTCCAGGCGTGCGCCTTCGACCACTCGGCCACCGCTCCTGCGCAGCCGCCGCACCTAGGACGCGCGTCGCCGCTTGACAAGCGAGAGGCCCGGATGATCCGACCGTCCCGCCGGAGCATTGACATCAGACCGGCAAGCCCGGAGGACAGGCCCATGCCACCGACCGTCGCTCAGCGGATCGTCGATGGGCTTGCCCTCGGCGGCGTGACGCACGCCTTCGCAGTTCCGGGAGAGAGCTATCTCCCTGTGCTCGACGCGCTGCATGGCGAGGGCGCGATCCGCCTCGTCACCTGCCGCCACGAGGCCTCGGCGACCCACATGGCCGAAGCGGCAGCGCGACTGTCGGCGCGCTGCAGCGTTGCCATGGTCACGCGCGGGCCCGGCGCGACCCAGGCGGCGATCGGCCTCCACACCGCGCAGCAGGATTCCACGCCGCTGCTGCTTCTGGTGGGCCAGGTGGGAACCGACATGCTCGGCCGCGAGGCGTTCCAGGAAATCGACTATGGCCAGATGTTCGGCGGCATCGCCAAGCGGGTCTTCGAACTCACGGTCCCGGAACGGACGCCCGAGATCGTGGCGTCCGCGCTTGCCCTCGCCCAGTCCGGCCGGCCGGGCCCGGTCGTTCTCGTTTGCCCCGAAGATCTTCTTTCCAAGCCTTGCGGGTCGCCAGCCGTTCGGCCGACCCTGCCCATGCCGCCCGGCATCGCCGACACGGTCCCGCTTGCCGAGCGTCTCGCCGTCGCCGAGCGCCCCATATTGCTGCTCGGCGGGCCGGGCTGGGGCGCAAGCGAATGCGCGCTCGCGCAAAGGCTTGCAGAGGCGCAGGGCCTGCCCGTCACCACCTCGTGGCGGCGCAAGGACAGGTTCGATACCCACCATCCGCTCTATGTCGGCGAACTCGGACTTGGCGCCAATCCCAGGCTCGTCGCCAAGGTGAAGGAAGCGGACCTGATCCTCGCGATCGGGCCACTTCTCGGTGAGAATGCCACCCAGGGCTACACGCTCTTTTCGGCCGAGACCGCGGGCCGCGTTCTCGTTCACATCCATCCCGAAGCCGGCGCGCTCACCCGCACATGGCAGCCGCGGCTGGCCATCCAGGCAGCCGCCGCGCCGGCACTGGCGGCGCTGGCAGACCTTCCGGCCGGGCCGCCGCGGAGCGCGTGGGTGGCGGAGCTGGCCGCGCTTCATGCCGAGTGGAAGAAGCCAACCACGGTCGAACGCGGCGCCAACCCGGCAGAGATCATGATCCACATCTGCGCGGAGCTCCCCGGAGATGCGATTGTCACCAATGGGGCGGGCAATTTCGCCGCGTGGGTCCATCGCTTTCACCAGCCGACCGTCTGCGGCACCCAGCTTGCCCCGGTATCGGGTGCGATGGGCTATGGCATACCGGCAGCGATCGCGGCCTCGATCGTGCAGCCAGACCGCGAAGTGGTCGCCGTGGCCGGTGATGGCGATGCGCTGATGGCGATCGCCGAACTGGCGACGATCCCCCACGAGGGCGCAACACCGGTCATCGTCATCCTCGACAATTCCCAATATGGCACCATCCGCATGCATCAGGCGCAGACGTTTCCCGGGCGGCCCTCGGGCACGGCGCTTACCAATCCCGACTTTGCAGCGCTGGCTCGTGCCTTCGGCCTCCACGCCGAGACGGTGCGGACAAGCGCGGAGTTTCCGGCCGCCTTCGCGCGGGCCAGGGCGCATCGTCCGGCCCTGATCCACGTGGTTCAGGATCCGCAGGAAATCGCGCCCGGCCGCCGGCTGAAAGCGGGCGCATGAGCCTTTCCAACGCCGAAAGCGCGGCCCTTGCCGGGATCGAAGGCCGGCCGCTGCTGGATCGAACCCTTGCATGGGCCGACGTCAACAGCGGCTCCCGCAATCTCGCGGGCCTCGCTGCCATGGAGCCGCTCCTCATCGAGGCGTTCCGGCCGCTTGGCGAGGTTACCGTGCACGCGCCGGCGCCCTCCACCCGGATGCGTGGCGACGGCGGCATCGAGCCGGAGCCGCTGGGCCGGAACATCGAGATCTCGGCCCGACCGGAAGCGCCGGTCCGGGTCCTTCTGACCGGTCATTACGATACGGTGTTCGGTGTCGACCATCCGTTCCAGCAGGTCCGCTGGCTGGAAGAGGGTGTGGTGAATGGCCCCGGGGTGGCCGACATGAAGGGCGGGATCGCCGTGATGCTGGGCGCGCTCATGGCGTTCGAGCAGAGCCCCCTTGCCGAGCGGCTGGGCTGGACTGTCCTTCTCAATGCCGACGAGGAAATCTCCTCGCCCGGATCGGCGCCGCTGCTGGTCGCGCGCGCAGAGGCAGCGGTGTGCGGCCTCACCTTCGAGCCGGCGCTGGCAGACGGCACGCTTGCCGGCGACCGGCCCGGCTCGGGCAATTTCTCCGTTCACTTCGCGGGGCGCTCGGCGCACGCGGGCCGCGAGCCGGAGAAGGGCCGCAATGCCGTT
>JBKBXK010000191.1:0-4485 GCA_046314095.1 Thermaurantiacus sp.
CGATTGCCCAGCGTGGAGAGCGGATAGCCATAGGCGGCCTCCCAGCTTTTCGCAGCGAAGGAGGAGTGGACGGAGCGGATCGGGGTCTCCGCAGCCGCGAAATTGGCGAGCAGGTCGGTTGGCGGAGAGGCCGCGGCGACCGCCACCAGCTCATGACCGGAAAGGCGTTCGCGTGCCCGCTCCGCTGCCGCAAGGCTGGCATGCCCCCCCTGGGAATGGCCCCACAGCGCATAGCGTCGGCCGGCGCCTGCCTCGGCCAGCTGACCGGCAGCGGCGACCGCATCAAGCGCGGCTTGGCCGGCGCTGTCCGGGTCGAGATAGGCGTGCGGGCCGGGCGTGCCGAGGCCCTGATAGTCGGTCGCCACCACCACCCAGCCCCGCCCCATCATCTCGGCAAGCGCCGGAACCTGGGTGAAGCGATAGGGCCGGGCGGAAACGGCGCAAGGCTCCGTCACCCCCACTGTGCCATGCTGCCATGCAAGCACCGGGCGGCTTGCGCCGGCACCGGCCGGTGCGATCACCATGCCGGTCGATTCCGTCGGTCTCCCCTGCCAGTCGCGGGTCTCGTAGCGGATGCGCCATGCCCGTGCCCCCGCCGGCAGACCTTCTGGCGCATCGGCCATCGGCTCGGCGAAGAGCAGCCGACCGGGCGCTGCCGGCGCCGGTGACGAAACCAGGGCCATCGCGCCCAGAAGCATGAAGAATGCGCGCATCATCGGCCTCCAGGAAAGACGCCATAGGTGGCAGGGCAGTGGCGTCAACGGCCCGGATTCTCGAACAGCCAGTTGAGATAGGCGGCGGTCCTGAGCCCCCCCTTGGCCAGCTGTTCCCGCAAGGTCTCCAGATGCTCGAAAACATAGGCATAGCCAAGTTCGGTGCCGCCTGTGGGATAGAGCCGGCCGCGGATCGCCTGCGCGTCCGCCACCCATTGCTGCGGGTCGGGCGAAGACCAGTCGCGCAGCTGGTCGGGCGTCAGCCGCCGGTCCAGCCAGTCAACCCATTCGCTGTGCGAAAGCCGTTCCGATTCGATGATGCCCGAATCCCACAGCGCATGCAGGTTGGTCTGCCGGCCGAAAAAGGTCACGCGCACATCATTGCCGCCGCGATCCGTCCCATTGCCCACATGCAGCGGCTGCGAAAGATCGCCCACGATGTGGATGATGAAGCGCAGCGCCAGCCGCCGGTCGGCCATCGGCGCTTCCGGATTGCGCACCGTGGCGGCGAACTGGCGAAGCGCGGTGATCGCATCGCCCTGCGGCGGCGGCCCCACCTCTTCCCACGTCGTGCCGTCGGGCACGGTCACAAAGTGCCACGGGTTGGCCTGGAAGCGCCAGAAGGGCTCAGGCGAAGAGCGCATGAAATCCGCCCAGGTCGATGCCTCGGCGATGCTCTCGGTGCCGAGGATTTCCATCAGCCCCGCGCGCGCCTTTGGCGACACATAGCGCTCGGCCAACAGCCCGATGGCGCGGTGTCCCGTCGGCCCCCAGGCATGAGCGGGCACCGCAGCGAGCAGCACGCCTGCGAGTGCAGCAAACAGTGCGCGCATCAGATCGCCGCCAGCGCCTGCTCGAAATCTGCAATCAGGTCCTGCGGATCCTCCACACCGATCGAAATCCGCACCAGATTGTCGGTGATCGCCAGCGCCTGCTTGCGCGCTTCGGGCACCGAAAGATGGGTCATTGCCGCCGGGTGGCTGGCGAGCGTCTCCGTCCCGCCCAGCGACACGGCGAGCTTGGCGATCACCAGCGCATCGAGGAAGGCGAACGCCTCCTTCTCCCCGCCCCTCAGATACAGGGAAAAGGTGGAGCCGGCCCCGCTGCACTGGCGGCGATAGACCTCCCCCTGGTGGCTGTCCTCGCCGGAAAGGAAGCCGAGATAACCCACTCGCTCCACTTTCGGGTGGGCGGCGAGAAAATCGCAGACGGCGCGGGCATTCTCGCCCGCCCGCTCCATTCTGAGCTCCAGCGTCTCCAGCGAGCGCAGCAACATCCAGGCCGTGTGCGGATCGGTGATGGTGCCAAGGGTGTTCCGCATCATCCGCACCTGGTTGATCAGCGCGGCGCTCCCAACGATGCCACCGGCCACCAGGTCCGAATGGCCGCCGGCATATTTGGTGAGCGAATAGACCGAAAGATCCGCGCCATGCGCCAGCGGTTTCTGCCACAGCGGCCCCAGGAAGGTGTTGTCGATCGCGATCGGCGGCGGCGCTTCCGGGAACAGCCGCGCCCGGGCCCGTGCAACCGCCGCGATGTCGACCAGCACGTTGGTCGGGTTCGCCGGGCTTTCCAGATAGACGAGCGCCACCCGGCCCTTGCGGCTGGCTGCCTGCATCACCTCGGCGATGGTTTCCTCCCCGGCGTCGGCGGGGAAGTCCATCCAGCCGATCCCGAACCGGCCGAGGATCCGCGCGATGAGCGTCTCGGTGGCGGCATAGAGCGGCCCGGAATGAACGATCGTGTCGCCCGGCTGGCAGAAGGTGAGAAGCAGGGTCGCGATCGCCGACATGCCAGACGAGAAGGAAAGCGCGTCCTCGGCATCCTCCCAGACGCCGAGCCGGTCCTCGAGGATCTCCTGGTTCGGCCCGTTGAAGCGCGAATAGACGAGGCCCTCCGCACCCCCGGGCCGCTTCCCGGTCACGCCCTCGAAGTGGCGCTTGCCCTCGGCCGCGCTTTCAAAGACGAAGGTGGAGGTCAGGAAGATCGGCGGCTTCAGCGCCCCCTCGGAAAGCGCCGGGTCAAAGCCATGCCCCATCATCAGCGTGGCCGGCTTCAGGCGGCGGTTCCCGATCGCGGTCACATCCGGCTTCGGCCTGCGCCGCGCGCCCGCGCCGCTGGGGTCTTCCGGGTTGTCCATGCTGCCGCTCCTGCCGATTCCGCGCCAACCCTAGACGAGCGCTCGGCGGCCCGAAACCGGCCAGCGAGGCAATCCGGCGATTGCATGTGCGTCTGGCATGCCGCATGACAGCAGCGGGTTCCAGAGGAGGGCAGGCATGAACATTCTCGATGCACTCGGCGGCGCAAACGGCGTCGCCCAAATGGCGAAAGAGTTCGGCGTCGACGAGAAGACGGTGCAGGCAGGTGCCGCGGCGCTGCTTCCCGCCGTGCTCGGTGGCTTCAAGAGCCAGGCCCAGGCGCAGCCGCAAGGCCTGGCCGGGCTGGTCTCGATGGTGCAGCAGGCGGGCGGCGCGCAGCTTCTCGAACGCGTGCTCGCCCCGCAACCGACCCCGGTCGATCAGGGCAATGCCGTGCTCGGCCAGATCTTCGGCTCGAAAGATGTCAGCCGCGCCGTGGCCGACCGGGCCTCGTCCAGCTCCGGCGTCAGCCCGGACCTGTTGAGGAAGATGCTGCCCGTGGTTGCCATGGCGGCCGCCGGCTTCATGGCGAAACAGGCCAGCGCTGCCCCTGCGGGCGGCGCGGCCCCGGCTCAGGGCGGGCTCGGCGGTCTGGTCGGCCAGGTGCTCGGTGCCGTCAGCGGCGGCAATGCCGGGCGCGGAGCGGCAGCGGCGGGCGGCCTTGCCAGCGTTGCCGCCTTGCTCGACATGGATGGTGACGGAAATCCGCTCAACGACATCATGCGGATGGTGGGCGGCAACCGGCAGGGCTGATCGCCGCGCCGCTCAGGCGGCTCCAAGCACGGCGTCACCCACGAACGGGTTGCTCCGCCGCTCCTGGCCGAAGGTGGAAAGCGGCCCGTGGCCCGGCACGAAGGTCACATCGTCTCCCAGCGGCCACAGCCGGGTGCGGATGCTCTGCGCCAGATCCTCGAAGCTGCCCTTCGGGAAGTCGGTGCGGCCGACCGAACCCTGGAACAGCACGTCGCCCACGATTGCCAGCTTCGAGGGCGCATGGTGGAACACCACATGCCCCGGCGTGTGGCCCGGGCAGTGATAGACATCCAGAACCAGCTTGCCGACCGTCACCTGGTCGCCGTCTGAAAGCCAGCGGTCCGGCTCGAAGGCCGTGGCGCCCGGAACGCCATATTGGGCGCCGACCATCGGGTTCATCTCGATCCAGAACCGATCGTCCGGGTGCGGCCCCTCGATCGGCACGCCCAGCCGCCTGGCCAGCACTCCGGTCTCTCCGCAATGGTCGATGTGCCCATGGGTCACCAGCAGCTTCTCGATGGTCACGCCCTGCTCCTCGGCCACCGCCAGCAGCCGGTCCAGGTCGCCGCCCGGGTCGGTGAACGCGCCCTGCATGGTCTCCGTGCACCAGATGAGGGTGGCGTTCTGCTGAAGCGGGGTCACCGGGATGACGACAGCCTTCAGCGGCGGAGTGGGGGCGGGCGCGTGCATGGCTCTCCACATGGGGCGGCACTGCGCCGCCGTCCAGCCCCGCTTGGCGCGCGCCCGGTGCTGGGGCAGGGAAGGGCCGATGAGCCCGCCCGCAAGCCTTCCCGCAGCCGACCACGGCGACGCCAGCTTCCGCACGCTGGGTCGTTTCCTGCCCTATCTCTGGCCCGAGGGGCGGCCAGACCTGCGGCTGC
>JBKBXK010000192.1:0-4184 GCA_046314095.1 Thermaurantiacus sp.
TTGCCGATCAGGATCACCTTGTTCACGCTGCCCGCCATTCGGGTCTCTCCCTTGTGAGTTGCGCCTCGTTAGGCCAGACTCGGCAGCCAGCCAAGCGGAGAGGCGCATGGAAGGCTCGATTGAAAGCGCAGGCCAGTTTGCCACGGGCGTGGCGGTTGCGTCCGTCATCGATCCGCCCGAGGCGCGCGGGCCGGGCGAAACGGCCACCTGCCGCAATTGCGGCGCGCCGGTCGCGTCGGCCTATTGCGCAAACTGCGGGCAGAAAACCCATCTCCACCGCACCATCGGCGATGCGTTGCACGAAATGGTCCACGGCGTGCTCCATTTCGACACCAAGTTCTGGCGCACGCTTCCGCTGCTTGCAACGCGGCCCGGCTTTCTCACCCGCGACTATATCGAGGGTCGGCGGGTCCGCTACATCAGCCCCGTTGCCCTGTTCCTGCTGACGATCTTCCTCACCTATATCGTCTTCAGCTCCATCTCCCCCCCGGCGGGCGAGGATGCCTCCGGCATCGACGTTTCCGCCAACCTGACAGCAACCGCCGAGAATCTCGAGCGCGCCCGTGCCGACATCCGGGCCGACCTCGCCGCCGCCCGCGCCGCGGCCGCGGCAGACCCGTCGAAGGCCGGCGAGGTGGCGCGGCTCGAGCGGATGCTGGCGGGCGTCGATACCGTGGAACGCTCGATGGTGGGCGAAGGCGGCAACATCGGCATCGGGCCCGACAACATCGCCGAAGTCATCCGCGAGGCGCATGCCGAAGGGCTGATCACCATCAACGCCCCCAGGTGGCTCATGGGCGCTGAAGACAAGATCAACAAGGCGCTCGCCAATCCGGAGCTTGTTATCTACAAGATGCAGCAGAAGGGATACAAGCTCTCTTTCCTTCTTGTGCCCATGTCATTGCCGTGGCTGTGGCTTCTCTTCTTCTGGCGCCGGGATCTGCATGGATATGATCATGTGATATTCGTGCTTTATTCTATCAGCTTCATGTCGATGCTGGCGATAACGGCCTATCTCCTCGCTGCGGTGGGTGTCACGTCCGGCTGGGTCTTTGTGCCCCTGCTGCTGATCTATCCGCTGGTGCATCTGTTCCTGCAGCTGAAGGGCGCCTACGGCCTTTCGACCGGCGGCGCGCTGTGGCGCACGGGGTTCCTGTCGGTGGCCGCGCTCGTCACGCTCACCCTCTATTTCGTCTTCATCCTGCTGCTCGGCCTCCTCGATTAGCGGCCGGGGGCTTCGCCGCGCAGTTCGCGGATCATGTCCTCCCGGCTGCGCGGTTCGGCCGGAAGCCGGAAGCGTGCGGGGTCGATCTCCGCCGGCTCCAGCGCGATCAGGCGGAACGCGCCCTGCTCGATGAGCGCCCCGAGCCCGCTGAGCATCCGGCCCGCGTGCAGCATGTCGGTGGCGCGGATCCCCAGGGCCGGGCCCACCTGCATCGCGATCAGCCCCATGTGGCTCTCGACCGCCTTTCCCAGTGCCGCAAGCTCCGGCGCGCGGCTGGCCACCAGTTCGGCTCCGTCCGGAAGGCGCCACAGCTCGCCCTCGATGCCGCCCACGCTGCGGCTGCCGATCCTTTGCGCCCCAGGCGGTTGCGCCGGGATGGAGCGCCCGGCCCGCGATCCGCGCCGGGCAGATGCGCCCGGCAACAGCACTGCGTCCACGGCGGATGCAAGATCATCGAGGCGGACAACCGAGGCCGTCCCGTCGGGCCGCTCCTCCACCAGATAGGCGGTGCCCGAAACGCCGATCAGCGTGCCCGTGCCCGCGTGCGCCGGCACGCGGAAATCGCCAGCCTCCGAGATTTCGATGACAAGCGGCTCCGCGCCGGGCGTTTCCTGCTGAAACTGGGCGCGCAGGCCCGTCGCGGCGGCTGCGGCCGAGACCCCTGCGGCGAGAAGCATGGCGGCTGCGACGCGCACCAGCATCGGCACGCGGGTTCAGCCCTGGTTTGCCGGATAGCGCAGCCGCCCGAGAAAGCGGACGAGGCTCGGCCGTGTCTCCGGGTCGCCACCCAGCCGGCCAAGCTGCGCCTTCCACTTTTCAAACCGCATCACGCCCGCGATCCGCCGGTCGAGGAACGCCCAGGTCCGCTCGAAGCCGTCGCTGTCGTCGTCCAGCCACACCAGGAGCGTCGCAGCATAGACGCTGCCGGCGAGCGCGCGCTTGGAATAATGGTTGAGGTCGGTTGCCGTGTCGCCGGCCGCGCGCCAGATCGCGCTTGCCGTCGCCCAGGTGGTCCGCGCCGCCACCGGCGCGTTCACCGGCACCGCGAGCACATGTGCTGCCTTGCGCACCGCTTCCCGGTGCGGCGTCGCCTGTTCCAGCCGGGTCCGGATCGCCTGCGTCACCTTCTCCCGCACCTTCAGCGCCCGATAGTCGTCGGTGTCGAGCGCTTCGAGCATCTGCCGGTTGGCAAGCCCGATCCACGCCTCCACCATGGCTGCCGGCCGGCCCGAAAAGGCCAGCCGCGCGACATCCGCATCCACTCCAAGGTCTGCGGCTGCGGCCGCCACCGCCCGTTCGGTCCAGCCATCGAAGGGCACATGTGGAAGCATCGCCTCCACCAGCCGGGGGCGAAGCTCGTCGAGCGTGAAGTCATCGGTGTCGGTCATGGCAGGCTCCTAGCAGGGCGCGCGCGGCATCCCAAGCGGAAGGCTTGTCGCTCCCCCGCCTTGCTGCTATGGCATGCCTGTTCGCGCCGGGCCTTCCCGGCGTTTGGCGTTTTGGGCGCGCGGGCAATCACGGCGCGCACGCTTCCCAGGGCTTCAACAGATTGGAAAGGACCGGCCGGCTACATGCTCATCATCGTTCGCGACAACAATGTCGATCAGGCGCTCCGCGCGCTCAAGAAAAAGCTTCAGCGGGAAGGCGTCTATCGCGAGATGAAGCTCCGCCGCCACTATGAGAAGCCGTCGGAAAAGCGCGCACGGGAACGTGCGGCCGCAGTCCGCCGCGCGCGCAAGCTCGACCGCAAGCGGCTCGAGCGCGACGGCGCCGTCCGCTAGCCCGCCATGGCAACGGGCCAGAAGGCCTCGGGCGGCGGGATGGTCGCCGCAGTCGTCCTCGGCCTTGTCCTTCTCGGCGGGGCGCTCAGCCTTTCCTACTGCGGCACCCGCAGTTTCGCTGCGCCCGCTGGGGAAGCGCGCGCCTATCTTTCCGCCAACAGGGAGAAACCCGGCGTGCAGGTGACCGACAGCGGCCTCCAGTATGAGGTCATGACCGAGGGCGAGGGCGACAACCCGGCCGCCGATGACATGGTGCTGGTCCATTACGAGGGCCGGCTGGCCGATGGCACGGTGTTCGACTCCAGCTACCAGCGCGGCGAGCCCGTGGCATTCGGTGTCGGCGAAGTGATCCCGGGCTGGACGGAGGGGCTGCAACTGATGCGGCCCGGCGGCAAGTACAAGCTCACCATCCCGCCCGAGCTTGGCTATGGCGCGCGCGGCGCCGGCGGCGTGATCCCGCCCAACGCGGTCCTCGTGTTCGAAGTCGAGCTGCTGGCCGTCGCACCGCGCTGAGTCGTCGGCCATTGACCCGTTTCGTGCCGCATGAGACGGTGCGCCGCGAAGAAAGGGGAGGGGCAGCATGACATTCCGGGAATCCATTCAGACCTGCTTTCGGAAATATGCCGATTTCCAGGGCCGCGCGCGGCGTGCGGAATATTGGTGGTTCATCCTGTTCGCGGTGATCGGCACGATCCTGACAGTCCTCGTCGACGCGCTCATCGGCGGCGCAATCACGGGCGGAGACGTGGGGCTGCCGGTGTTCCAGGTCGCCTTCTCGCTCGGCATCCTCCTGCCCTCGCTTGCCGTCGCCGTGCGCCGCCTGCACGATACCGATCGCAGCGGCTGGTGGTATCTGATCGCGTTCGTGCCATTTGTCGGCGTGATCGTGCTCATCATCTTCTTCGTGCAGCGCGGAACCGCGGGGCCAAACCGCTTCGGCCCCGATCCGCTGGCAGGCGAACCCGTCGTCGCGGCCTGACGCGCCCCGCCTTGCCGGCGCCGCGTCCGGCGCCCATCTAGCACCCGATGCAGCGGATTCTCCTTCCCGGCCTGCTGCTGCTGGCCGCACCGGCCGCGGCCAGAAGCCCCCCCACGGGGTACTACGCGACAAACACCCCCCGCCTCGTGGGGGCCGAGTCTCGCTACAGGGAGGACGGGCCGCACTGGGGGTGATACGC
>JBKBXK010000192.1:4194-4469 GCA_046314095.1 Thermaurantiacus sp.
GCTGGCCGCACCGGCCGCTGCGGCCCCCACCACCATCGAGATCGAAGCCGCCCCCACGCCCGCGGTCGAGGTGGCGCTGAAGCGCGGCACGGTGAACGCCCGCGTCTCGCTCGGCTTCCAGCGCGCGCTGCTCCTGAACCTGGCGCCTGCGCGCGAGGCCGGCCTCCGGATGTTCCCGATCGTCGGCAAGCGCACCTTCCGCGATCCGCTGCTTCCCGGCGGGCAGGCGGTGGTCCGCTTCAACCTCATTTCGGCCGATGTCGCCGGCACCGGCC
>JBKBXK010000193.1:0-4461 GCA_046314095.1 Thermaurantiacus sp.
GGCATCGGCACCTATGTGAAGGCCGCGTCCGAAAGCCATGCCGAGGCCGGGGATCGCACCAACGATGCGCATCGGGTGGACGCCGAAGAGGTGCGCGCGAAAGTCGTGGGCGAAGGCGCCAATCTCGGCCTTACCCAGAAGGGCCGCATTGCCTATGCCGCTGCGGGCGGTCGCCTCAACACCGATTTCATCGACAATTCGGCAGGTGTCGACACGTCAGACCGAGAGGTCAACATCAAGATCGCGTTAGGCATGGCCGAGCGTGCCGGACGTCTGGACCGCGCGGCCCGCAACGGCCTCTTGGTGGAGATGACCGACGCGGTGGCAGAGCTCGTGCTGGAAACCAACCGCACCCAGACGCTGGCCCTGTCGGTGGCCGAGGCGCGGGGCCCTGCCGAGCTGTCGGGACAGGTGCGGCTGATGGAGGCGCTGGAGGCGAGCGGCCGCCTCGACCGTCAGGTGGAACATCTGCCCGATGCGCGCGAGGTCGAGGCCCGCAAGCTTGCTGGGCGCGGGCTCACCCGTCCCGAGCTTGCCGTGTTGCTGGCCCATGCGAAGATGAATCTGAAAGATGCCCTGGTCGAAAGCCCGGTGTTGGAGGATCCGCTGCTCCAGCCGGATCTCTTCTCGGCCTTTCCGGAAGCCATGCGGGATCGTTTCGGCACCGAGATAGAGCTGCACCGCCTGCGTCGCGAGATCATTGCAACGCGCCTTGCGAACTCGGTTGTCAACATGGGTGGGCTCTCCCTGGCCCATGGCCTGGCTGCTGAGCTGGCAGCGCCGCTCGACCGTGTGGCGGCGGCATTTGTTGCCGCCCGCACGCTGTTCGATTTGCCCGGCCTCTGGGTGACCATCCGGTCCAGCGATCTTCCCGCGCCCGTGCGCCTGCGCCTCTATTCCGAGGCTTCGGCCGCCGCCCGGCCGCTTATCGCCGACCTGATGCGCCGTACCGGGGTCGATTCGCCGGCTCTTCTTGTGAAACGTCTCGGCCATGGCCTGCGGCGCATCGGCGCCCGCCTCGACACGCTCCTGCGGCCCGAACCGCGCGCCCAGGTGGAGGCGGTGCGCGAACGGCTGCTGGCCGAGGGCGCGACCGAGGGGCTCGCCCGGCAGATTGCCGACCTTCATGCCTATTCCGGCGCGGTGGGTGTCGTTGCGGTCGCCAGCGACCTCGCGCTCGACGAGGCCGCGACCGCCGAGGCCTACACGATACTGGGCGAGGAGCTGATGCTCGATTGGGCGCGTGGTCAGGCGGCGCAGCTGCGCCCGACTGACGGGTGGGAGCGGCTTCTGGCCTCGACCGTCGTGCGCAGTTTCGAGACCGTTCGCCTCGAACTGATTCGCAAGGTCACACCCGAGGGCGGCGATCCCGTCGCCGCAGTCCGCGTCTGGCTCGGCGCCCACGACAGCGAGGCGTCCACGCTGCTTTCGGCCATGCGGTCCGGCCGGTCCAGCGGGGCGCCAAGCCTCGCCATGCTTGCGCATCTCGCCGGTCTCTCCCGCAACGCGCTCACTGCCTGAGCCGGCCCGCGCGGCCCTTGCCACCGTTGGCGGGTTCGGCTACGGGCTCCGCCTCGCAAAGACAGCCGGAGGGCGCGGGCGTTCGAAGGGCAGGGGCCCGGTTCGCGCAGCGATCGGCACGAAAGGATCATGATGCCTGCCTACGAGCATGTGTATCTTGCGCGGCCAGATCTGGCGCCCGCGCAGGTTGAGGGCCTTACCGAGGCCATGACCAAGACCGTTTCCGACTTGGGCGGCGAAGTGAAAGGCACCGAATACTGGGGCCTTCGCAACCTTGCCTACCGGATCGACAAGAATCGCAAGGCGCATTACGTGCTTCTCAATATCGAGGGGCCGCCGACGACCGTTCACGAGCTTGAGCGTCAGGCTGCGCTTTCCGAAGACGTCATCCGCTGGCTGACCGTGCGGGTGGAGCAGCTCTCCGACGAGCCGTCACCGATGCTGCGGCGCGCCGAAAAGGATCGTCGCCGTCGCGACGAGGGAGGTTTCTGATGGCCCGCCCGTTTTTCCGCAGGCGGAAGTCCTGCCCCTTCTCGGGCCCGAACGCTCCAGCGATCGACTACAAGGATGTGAAGCTGCTCCAGGGCTTCGTTTCCGAGCGTGGCAAGATCGTGCCGGCGCGCATCACCGCCGTGTCCGCCAAGAAGCAGCGCGAGCTGTCGGTAGCGATCAAGCGCGCCCGGCAGATCGGCCTCCTTCCCTACGTTGTCAGCTGAGGAGGCAGGCATGCAGGTTATCCTTCTGGAGCGGGTCGAGAAGCTCGGCCGTATCGGCGATGTTGTCGACGTGAAGCCGGGCTATGCCCGGAACTTCCTTCTCCCGCGCGGCAAGGCGCTGCGTGCGACCGAGGCCAATCGCACCCGGTTCGAAGCCGAGCGCGAGCGCATCGAGGCCGAGAATGCGAAGCGTCGCGAGGCTGCCGAGGCCGAGGGCGTCGCCATCGATGGTGCATCGGTCGTCCTGATCCGCCAGGCGTCGAACGTCGGCGCGCTTTATGGTTCGGTATCGGCTCGCGATATCGCAGAAGCGCTCGTCGCTTCCGGGCACAAGGTGGCAAAGTCGGCCGTGGTGCTCGATCGGCCGATCAAGGCACTCGGCATCCACGACGTGCGGGTCAGCCTCCATGCCGAGGTGTCGGTGGGCATCAAGGTCAACGTCGCCCGCTCCGAAGCGGAAGCCGAGCTTCAGGCCAAGGGGGTCGATGTGATGGCGGCCGAGGCTGAGGAGGAGCGTGCGGCTGATGCCGAGGCGGCTGCCGAGATGCAGGACATGTTCGAGGAAGCCGCAGCCTCACGCGAAGGCGAGGACGTGCCAGAGGCCGCCACCGAACAGCCCGACACGTCTGAACGCGAAGCCGGCTGACCTAGTGCTGGTACCGGCGGGGAAAGAGCCTCAGGCCGCTTCCTCGTCCGGACCGCCTTGCAGCTCCTCGAAGCGGCGACGCTGGGCGTCGTCCAGCCCGGCGACGTCTTCGACGCGCGCGGTGAACACCAGCCCCTTGGAATAATGGTCGAGGTCGAGGATCCGGATGAAGGCATCGACCAGCCGCTTCGCCAACGTCCGTTCCACGATGAACAGAAACACCTGCTGCCGCCCCTCGTAGGTCAGGCCGAAGAAGGTTTTTCGGTCGCGCGTGCCGATGCCCTTCGCGGGCAGGATGGTGACGCCGTGCGCGCCAACACTGCGCGCGGTCTCCAGAACCTTGTCCTCGATATGCTCCGAAAAGATGCCCACCACCGCCGAGAACTGCATCAGACCGTCTCCTTGTGCCCGTCCCGCCGCTCCGACCAGCGAGCATACCAGGCCAATGCGCTTGCATAGACCAGAACCGGCGCCACCGCGAAGAGAGAGGCAAAGGCAATCAGCCCGAACCCGTCGATGAGCGGGCTTCGCCCAGGAATGCTTGCCGCCAGCCCGATGCCCAGCGCGGTCACCAGCGGCACTGTCACCTCCGACGTCGTGACGCCGCCAAGGTCGAACGCAAGCGGCACGATGGTCTTTGGCGCGAAAAGCGTCAGCATCATCAGCATCACATACCCACCGATGATGTAGAAGTGGAGTGAATCCCCTGTCACGATCCGGTGCGCCCCTACGACCAGCCCGGTGCCGACCCCAAGCGCCACCAGCCAGCGGATCACCTGCGCGTTGATGCGCGTGTCCGACACATCGGCGGCCTCTCGCGCCACTGCAACGAGCGCTGGCTCCGCAAGCGTGGTCGCAAAGCCGATGGCAAAGGCGAAGAGGTAGAGGATCGTCCAGCCGTCCAGACCAACCAGTTCGTCGGCGAGCCCGAAGCCAAGCGGAAACAGCCCGAGTTTCAGCCCTTCGACAAAGGCCCAGAGGCCAACCACGGCCAGCACCAGTCCTGCCGCCACCCGCGGAAAATTCGGGATCGTGCGGCCAATGATGATGCGCTGGAAGCCCAGCACCACAAGAATGACCGGCGCCACGTTTCGCACGGTCTCCAGCAAATCCTTGAGCAGGCCGAGTGCCCCACCTTCAACACGCGCCGGGGTGGCGTTCCGCGCCAGCCCGACATCGTCTTCGGCAACGGCAAGGGCTGCAAGGTCGGCCCCTTCGCCGGCGAACACGACGATCCCATAGACCTGCACCGCGATCATCGGTACCATCACTGCCAATGCCACCAGCCCGAAGCCGTGCAGCAGCACCGAACGGCCGGCAAGCGAGTTGGCAAGGCCGATGCCGATCGCGGCGACCAGCGGAACGGTAACGATGTTGGTGGTCACGCCGCCGGCGTCATAGGCCAGGCCGACGATTTCCGGGGGCGCGAACCAGGTCACGCCGACAACCAGCAGATAGCCCGGCACCAGATACCAGTGCAGCGGATGCCCAAGCAGCGTGCGCAGGATGCCGAGCGCCGTCACCGCGCCCACCGAAAGCGCAACCAGAATGCGAAGTGTCAGCGCGTCGATGCGCCCG
>JBKBXK010000194.1:0-4459 GCA_046314095.1 Thermaurantiacus sp.
GCAAGCCCCACACCGGCAAGAAGCGCTGCGAAGCTGGTCGTCTCCAGCCCGAAATAGCCGAGGATCGCAATGACGAGGACGACGTTCAGCACCACGGCCAGAATGTTGCCGATGTATCGCTGGAGCGTCGGGTCGAAGTTGCGCGCCGTCAGCGCACGCTGCATCATCCGGATTGCAAAGCTGATGAGCCAGCGGCCCACCATGTAGAGGACGATGGCCGCCGCCACCTTCAGGGCGCCGGCCACGATCAGCGGAACGGTCCGATCCCACCAGCCTTCGATTTCCATCTGTTCCCCCCGGTTCCGATTCGAACGGGCGGCGAATAGCCCCTTGTCAGCCTGGCTGCCAGAGGGTCAGTTCAGGAGATGTTTCTGCCAGAACATCAGGCTGGTCCAGAACTGGTAGTCGGCATTCTCCTTGCGGGCGAAGCCATGGCCCTCGTTGGCCGCCACCAGGTGCCAGGCCTCGCCGCCGTTCCGGCGCACCGCCTCCACCATCTGGTCGGCCTCCGAGGCCGGCACGCGCGGGTCGTTGGCGCCGGTCACCACCTTCAGCGGCACCCGGATGCGGTCCGCGCGGGCGAGCGGCGAGATTTCGGCAAGCTTCGCCCGCTGCTTCGGGTCCCGCTCGTCGCCATATTCCACCCGCCGCAGGTCCTGCCGGTAGCCGGCGGTGTTTTCGAGGAAGGTGATGAAGTCGGAAATGCCGACCACCGAAAGCCCCGCCCGCCACAGATCGGGGAACAGCGTCAGGCTCGCATAGGTCATGTAGCCGCCGTAGGAGCCGCCGGTCACGCCGAACCGCTTCGCATCGAGGCCGCGATCGCGCCGGAGATGCCGCACGAACGCCTCGATATCCTTCACCGAATTCTCGCGCAGCCACGGGCCGTTGTCGAGGCTCACGAAAGTCTTGCCGAAGCCGGTGGAGCCGCGGACATTGGGGTAGAACACGGCCACTCCAAGCTGGTTCACAAGAAAGTTGGTGCGGCCGAGGAATCCGGGGCGGAACTGCGCCTCCGGCCCGCCGTGGATGGAGACGATCAGCGGCCGCGGGCCGGGGTGCCGCTTCGGGTCTGGCCGGTAGAGAAAGCCGGTCACCTCCAGCCCGTCGAAGCTCTTCACGCGCACAAGCTCCGGCTCCACGTTCGCCGCCGGGTCCAGACCGCCGGTCTCGCTCCGCGTCCAGCGGATGAGCGCGCCCGTCTCGGGCACATATTCAAAGGCGTCGCCGGGGGAGCGATTGCCCGAAAAGGTGAAGCCCAGCGTGCCACGGGGCGACCATTCGATGCCGCCGATGATCCCGAAGCCCACCTCCGGCTGCACGATCACCCGCCCGTCGCGCGCATCCAGAATGCGCAGCACGGACGCGCCGGCCTCGTTGGAAACGGTGGCGATCCGCGTGCCGTCGGGCGAGATGTCGAAACTGTCCACGTCCCAGCGCGCCGGCGCGCCCAGCCGGGTGAAGGCGCCCGTCGCCGGGTCGAGGACCCCAAGCTCGCGGAAATCGCCGAGCGCATCCGCCGTCACGAACAGCCGCCCGTCCGGCGCGTGGCGCACCCGGCCATAGGCAACCGCCGCCTCGCCGCGCGGCAGCGGCGCTTTCCAGGTCCAGCCGGAACAGCCGGCTGTCCGTCACCGAGACATATTGCCGGATGATGGCGGTCCTTCCGTCGGGCGCGAAATCGGCGAAGCTCCAGCCGCCGCCCTCTCGCTCGGCCACCATCCGCCGCGCCGCCGGATTGCGCGGGTCCATCAGCCACAGGTCGCTGTCGCGGCCGTTGCGCGCGTTCGACGAAAATCCGATCAGCCGCCCATCCTGCGACCAGGTCGGCGCGGTGTTCCGGCTCTTCCCATCCGTCAGCAGCATGAGGCGGCCGGATTCCACCCGGAAGAACTGGAAATTCTCGTCGCCGCCCTCATCCTTCCCCACCAGCAGCACATCGCCGGCCACGGGCGCGAAGCTTCCGCCGGGCACCGGCTCCGGCTCGAAGGTCAGCTGTTCGCGCATCGCGCCGGGGGCGGAGACCCGGTGCACCTGCGCTGCATTGCCGAACCGGGTGGCGATGATCATGCCGCCGCCCTTCGGGTCCCAGCCCTGAAAGCTCGCCGTGCGGAACTCCATATAGGGTTGCGTGGCGGCGCGCAGCGCGACGGGCACCTGCGGCACGGCATCGAGCGTCAGCGCCGGCGGCGGCGGCACCACCGGCTCCGTTGCCGTTGCGGCCCCTGCCAGCGCCACCGAAACCGCGAACGCGCGCAACAGCTTGTGCACAACCTGTCTCCCCGACCGAACACGGCCCCTGCCGCCTGCCTTCTAGCCGGCTTGCCGTCGTTGTGAAGCCCGCTACTCCGGCGCCATGCCCGATTTCTCCCGGCCCTTCGCGCTGTTCCCCTGCGCCGAAACGGGCGCGGCGCGGCTGTTCGCCGGCCCGCTTGAAACCGTCGCGGCCCGTTCGCCGGCGGAGGTCGCGCCGGCGCTCGGACGGCTTGCCGAGGCGGCGGCGGCGGGGCTGTGGGCCGCGGGCGGCCTCTCGTTCGAAGCCGGGCTGGCGCTGGAGCCGCGGCTGTTTCCGCTGGCGGAGGCCCGCGCCGGCGATGGCCCGCTCCTCTGGTTCGGCCTGTTCGACCGGCAGCAGATGCTGTCCGCCGGCCGGCTTGCCGAGCTTGCCGACTCGCTCGGCCCCGCGCGCATCGGCCCGCCCCGGCCGCTGGTTGCCGAGCGCGACCATGCCGCCGCCGTTGCAGCCGCGCGCCGCCTGATCGCCGCGGGCGACATCTACCAGGTGAACCTCACCTTTCCGGCCGAAGTCCCCGTCTCCGGCCACCCGCTGGCCATCTTCGCACGCCTCTGGGCGGATGGCCGGCCGCCGCACGCAGCGCTCGTCTTCACCGGCGCCTGCTGGTGGCTCAGCCTCTCGCCCGAGCTGTTCTTCACCAGCGCATCGGGCCGGCTCACGGCCCGCCCGATGAAGGGCACCGCCGCCCGCAATCCCGATCCGGCCGCAGACCGTGCCGCGGCCAGCGCGCTCCGCAGCGATCCCAAGAACCGGGCGGAAAATCTGATGATCGTCGATCTCCTGAGGAACGATCTCGCCCGCGTGGCCGCGCCCGGCTCGGTCGCCGTGCCCGATCTCTTCACGATCGAAACCTATCCCTCGATCCACCAGATGACCTCCACCGTCACCGCCACCCTTGCCCCTGAGAAGACCGCGCTCGACGCGCTTGGCGCGCTTTTCCCCTGCGGCTCCATCACCGGCGCGCCCAAGATCCGCGCGATGGAGGTGATTTCCGCCCTCGAGCCTGCCCCGCGCGCCATCTATTGCGGCAGCATCGGCTGGATCGCGCCAGGCGGCCGCGATGCGCATGTCAATGTCGCCATCCGCACGCTCGAACTTGCGCCCGGCGCCCGCTCGGCGCGGCTGGGCCTTGGCTCCGGCATTGTTGCAGACAGTCTCGCCGCCGCCGAATGGGCGGAGTGTCTTGCCAAGGCGCGCTTCCTTGCCCCCTCCCGGCCCGCCAGCCTGCTCGAGACCATGCGCCGCGAGGCTGATGGCGAAATCCGGCGTCTCTCCCGCCACCTCGACCGGCTGTGCGCGTCCGCCGCCCGGTTCGGCTTTCCGGCAGACCGGGCCAAGATCGAGGCCGCGATCGCCGCGGTTCCGCCCCCGGGTGCCCCCGCGCGGCTCCGCCTCAAGCTTTCCGACTCGGGCGCCTTCGCCCTCCAGCAGGGGCCGCTGCCGCCGGCCTGGGCGGAGCCCGTGCCCGTCGCTTTGGTGCCGCTCCCCACCGGGCCAGACGACTGGCGGCTTGCCCACAAGACGAGCGCGCGCGACCCCTATGAGGCGGCGCTGGCGGCCGCCCGCGCCCGGGGCGCTGACGAGGCGCTGCTGGTGCGCGCGGACGGGCTGGTGACGGAAGGGGCGGCCACGAGCCTGTTCGTCGATGCCGATGGCGCCTTGCTCACTCCGCCGCTTGCCCTCGGCCTGCTGCCGGGCGTGTTGCGCGCAGAGCTGCTCGCCTGCACGCGTGCGCGCGAAGAGGAGCTTTCGGCCGGAGACGTGCAGGCGGCCTCTGCCGAAGGCCGCCTGTTCGTCGGCAATGCGCTGCGCGGGCTGATGCCCGCGCGGCTGGTTCAGGCCTGAAGCGCCGTCCGCCGCCGGCGCAGCGCGCCGCCGACAAGGCCGAAGCCGGCGATCAGCATCGCCCAGGTCGCCGGCTCGGGGATCACCCCGCCGCCGCCGCCGCCATCCACCACGGTCAACCGCACATCATCCAGCAGGAAATAGTTCGGGTTGTTGCGGAACGTGAAGCTGAGCACCGTCGAGGCGCCCGAAGCAATCAGGCCGTCGAAGCTGAACACCGTATAGGGCGACGCGGGCCAGTTGTTCAGCGTCAGAAGCGCCGCGCCCCCGAACGAGACCTCGAAGAAATTATTGTCGGTGATCCCGCTGCGCGCCAGT
>JBKBXK010000195.1:0-4432 GCA_046314095.1 Thermaurantiacus sp.
GCGCCGGCGACCTTCTTGGCACAGGCACCATCTCCGGGCCGGAGGCGGGATCGGAAGGCTCACTCCTGGAACTGACGGAGGGCGGGAAGCGGCCGGTCGCCCTCGCTGCCGGCGAAACGCGGACATTCCTGCAGGCCGGCGATCGCCTCACGCTATTGGCGCGGGCCGAGCGCAGGGGGTTTGCGAGCATCGGCTTTGGGGAATGCACGGGCGAGATCATCGGCTGACCTCGCCCGCGCAGGCTGTTTACGGGTTGACCGGCGGCCGTACGGACGAGTGGAGATGCTGGATCTTCCAGTCGTTTCCATCCCACTTGTAGAGGAAACTGTAGCGGGCCGAAACATCGACGCGTTCACCATTTGCGTTCTTCATGTTCACCGTCCAGTTACCGGACCGCGAGGCGGTATTGCAATCGATCACAATGGTCGAACTGTCGATACGACCGACCGGCTCAGCCTTCAGAAAATCGACAAAATACTCGCGGATCTTGTCGTGCCCCGTGCGCTCGGCGTTGGAGACGGTCGCAAGCAGCGTCGCATCGCTTGCAAACAGCGCTGCAACGGTATCCGGGCTTTTCGTCGCCCATGCGCTGTTGAAGCGATCGAACTGGGCCGCAACCTGATCCTCGGTTACCGCCGGGCAGGCGGGAGCCGTGGTGCGTGCCTCGGCGGCGCCTGCGGCCATCAGCAGGCCAAGCGCGGCCATTGGCGCAATCCTGTGCGTCTTCATCATCTGTCTCCGATATGCTCACGTGCGGGGTGTCGGCGATGTGCCGATTGACCATATCGGTTGCCAGGAAATCGCCTTCAAGATCTGGGGAATCCTCTGTTTTTTCGGAGGCCGCGCCCTTGTTCCGGTCGGCGTTCGGGGTCATAACTTGATGCCAGTGGTACCCAGGGGAGGTGTTTCATGAAGTCAATCCTGCTGCATGTTGCGGACGATCCGCAGTTCGAGGCGCGGCTGCAGGGCGCGCTCGATCTCGCGCGTCTGATGAGTGGGCATCTCGATTGCCTGCAGACCCGCCGGATCCCGGCCTTCTACGGGGCCGAAACAGCCGGCTTCTCGGGCAGCGCCACCATGGTGATGCAGCTTATGGACATGGAGGAAAAGACGGCGGCGCAGAATCGCGATCGGATCACTGGCCGACTTTCCAATGAGGATGTGCCGTGGTCCTGGTTCGATACGATGGGAGACCCGGCCTATATGCTCGTGGAGCGCTCCCTTCTGTCCGACGTGATCGTGCTGAGCCAGCCGGAGAGCGGGCGGGACGACGCAGCCCGAACCCTGAGTCATGTCGTCACCAAGGCGGAGACGGCCGTTCTCGTCATGCCCACGACTGCGAAATCCTTGCCGCTCGACAAGCCGGTGCTGGTTGCCTGGAAGCCGACAACGGAGGCGGCCAACGCCGTGCGCGCGGCCGTGCCGCTTCTGCGGCAGGCGAGCCGCGTCGATGTCCTCACCATCGATGCGCCCGACGAAGCGGACCTGCCGCCCCTCGATGTTGCGGAGTATCTTTCGCGCCACGGAATCTCGTCCGAGGTGCACAGCCGCTCCTCGGGCGACCGATCAACTGCCGACACATTGCATGCAACCGCTGCCGAACTTGGCAGCGGCATCATCGTGATGGGTGGCTATGGTCGCAGCCGGGCCATGGAGTTCCTGCTTGGCGGTGTCACCCGCCGCTTCCTGCAATCATCCGCCTTCCCACTGCTGATGGCACATTGAAACGCAACATCCGGCTGGCATGGCGGTCGAGACGGAGATCCCTATGGCAATCGTTTCAGACGATGAGGACATCGGCCCTGTCGAGTTCCTGATCCTGGAGTTTGAAGGCAACAACTTTTCCGGCGAAATCCTTCCGGAGCTTGGACGGCTCATGGAATCCGGCATGGTCCGTGTGATTGACATGGCCGTGATCTCGAAAACTGGCGACGGAGATGTGGCCATCCTCGAAGCCGGCGAGCTGTCTGAAGAGGTCGCGGAGGCGATCATCGCTCTCACCGGTGAAATGTCAGGCCTGCTATCGGAAGCGGACCTTCTGGACCTTGCGGAGAGCCAGCCCGCGAACAGCACAACCGCCGGGCTTCTCGTGGAGCACCTCTGGGCAAAAGACTTTGCCGGCGCAGTCCGGCGGGCAGGCGGCGAGCTTGTCCATTCCGAGCGACTGCACCCGGCACTGGTGGCAGAGGCGCGGCGAACCCTGATCGAGGTCGCCGCCGAACTGGGAGAAAGCGCATGATGGGGCGTAGACGTGGACGACCAAGCGTCATCGGCAGCGCGGCGCGCACGGCTGGCCGGACGGCGGTCATCGTCGGCACAGCCAATGCCGTCACCCAGAAGCAGGCCTCGGGCGCCGGGGCGTCTGTCCCGCAGCCAACACCTCCCGTCGATTCCGCTCCGGCCGGCATGACGATGGACCAGAAACTGGAGCAGCTGAAGAAACTCGGCGAGCTTCGCGACGCCGGAATCCTGTCCGACGCTGAGTTTGAGCTGAAGAAGCACGCGGTGCTGAGCGGCTGATACCTTCAATCGCCAGATGCCGCCTTCCGCAGCGCGCGAATGTTGGCAGCATAGGAACCGCGCCCGCCGCGGAACACCGCCGAGCCGGCAACAAAAGTGTCGGCGCCTGCCTCGGCCAATGCGCCGATGGTTTCGGGCGCCACCCCGCCATCCACCTCGATGCGCAGCGGATGCTCCCCGGCCATCGCACGAATCGCCGCCACCCGCTCGACCGCTTCGGGAATGAAGGCCTGGCCTCCAAAGCCGGGGTTCACCGACATCACCAGCACCAGATCGACCATGCCAATGACAGGACGCAGCATTTCAACAGAGGTGCCAGGGTTCAAGGTCACGCCCATCTTTCGCCCTGACGCTGCAACCGTCTGCAGGCTGCGATGAACATGCGGCCCGGATTCCACATGAACGGTGATGATGTCCGAGCCAGCCTCGGCAAAGCGCGGGATCCACGGGTCGACTGGCGCCACCATCAGGTGCACGTCAAACGGCCGGTCGGTGACCGGGCGCAACGCCTTTACAACATCAGGGCCAATGGTGAGATTGGGAACGAAATGCCCGTCCATCACGTCGACATGCACCCAGTCGGCGCCCGCATCGACAACCGCGCGCACCTCTTCGCCGAGGCACGCAAAGTCCGCAGAGAGGATCGACGGTGCAATCAGGATCGGGTTGGGCGAGCGCGGCATGCGATTCAGACCGCCATCCTGAGATAGCGTTCCCGCCGGTCGGCACGAAGAGCGCTTGCGTCCCGGCCGTCGAGCAGCCCCAGTTCCTCGACCAGCGCCGCGCGAAGGCGCGCGATGGCGGTTTCCGGCTCACGATGCGCACCACCGAGCGGCTCATAGACAATCCGGTCGATCACATTGAGGCGCAGCAAGTCGCCTGCGGTCAGCTTCATTGCATCTGCCGCCTTCGGGCCGGCATCTCCGCTGCGCCACAGGATCGATGCGCAGCCCTCTGGCGAAATCACCGAATAGATGGCGTTCTCCAGCATCAGCACCCGGTTGGCGGCCGCAACAGCCACTGCGCCGCCCGATCCTCCCTCGCCCACGATCGCTGCTACAAAGGGAACACCGATGCCGAGGCTGGCCTCCGTGGCGGCGGCAATCGCCTCGGCCTGGCCTCGCTCCTCGGCATCGATCCCGGGAAACGCGCCGGCTGTGTCAACAAGGCTGATGACAGGCAGTCCGCAGCTATCCGCCATTTCGAGCAGTCGCACCGCCTTCCGATAGCCCTCCGGTCGCGCCATCCCGAAGTTGTGCGCGAGCCGTGTCTCGGTGTCCTCGCCCTTCACATGGCCGATCAATGCAACCGGCCGCCCGGAAAGGCGCGCGAAGCCGGCCCAGATGGCCCGGTCTTCGCCAAAGCACCGGTCACCGGCGATGGCGACCATGTCTGTGAACAGGCCTGCTGCAAGGCGATGAAACCGTGGCCGGCCCGGGTGGCGTGCCACCTGAGTCCGCTGCCAGGGCGACAGGCGACCGTAAATGTCCCGCAGCTGGCGCTCCGCGCGTTCAGACAGGGCCTGTGCTTGGGCATCCTGCCCCTCCCGGCGCAGCTTTTCCGCGCTCTTCTCCAGTGCCCCCACGGGCCGCTCGAAGTCGAGATACTGGATCGTCACCTGCGGCTCAGACGGTCATCGACGTTCCGCGATAGATGCGGGCGCGGTAGCGGCTGTCTTCAGCATCTGCGAGCGGCGCACCGACCAGCAGCACGGCGCGCGCGAACCGTCGCACCTCCTCCAGATGCTCCTCGAGATCACGCGGCTCCTCCGAGCGAACCCTTCGCGTAAGATTGACCTGGTTGACGGGAACATCATGCACCAGCCGTTCATTCTCGACGGCAAGCGTGGCGGTGAAGGCATGCAGCGTGGACTTGATGAAATTGGCCAAGGCGAATGCTGGCCCGGTCATGC
>JBKBXK010000196.1:0-3496 GCA_046314095.1 Thermaurantiacus sp.
ATGTCTGCCGCGATGGCGGACATTCGCGCGGGGCGGATGCGACGCGCGCCGACCGAGGATACGCCGCCCGAGATCGCGCCCCTCGTGCAGGAACTCAACGCCCTGCTGGACCATAATGAGCAGGTGGCAGAGGCTGCGCGGATGCACGCCGGCAACCTTGCCCATGCGCTGAAGACACCGATGAGCGTGCTGATGAACGAGGCCGCGGACAGTCGCCCGGATCTTGCGCACACGGTGCTGCGCGAGCTGGCAGTGATGCGCCGGCACATCGATCATCATCTGGCGCGCGCGCGGGCCATGGGTCGGCGTACTGCTGCAACCGCCCGCGCAGAGGTCTGGCCGACCCTGGAGCGTCTGCAACGTGCCATCGAGCGCATCTATGCCGATCGCCCGGTGCTCATCGATATCAGCGGCACCCGGGCGGCGGTCTTCCGTGGCGAACGGCAGGACTTGGAAGAGATGGTCGGCAATCTTGTCGACAATGCCGCGAAATATGGCGGCGGACGAGTGTTTGTCACGATCGGAACGGAAACCGATGCAGCAGGCGACTGGGTGACCATCCTTGTCGAGGATGATGGTGCTGGCATCCCGTTGCAGGAGCGCGAGGCGTTGTTTGCCCGCGGGGCGCGCCTTGATACCGGGAAACCCGGAACCGGCCTTGGGCTTGCAATCGTTCGCGATGTCGCCGGCATCTACGGCGGCAGCGTGCGTCTTGGCAGCAGCGACGGAATGGGCGGGCTGGCGGCCACGCTTCGCTTGCCCGCGTGCCCGGGAGCCGATGGGCCGCCGGCGTCTGCACGCCGGCGCAGCGCCCCAGCTTGACTTGAAAGCGGCCCTCATGCATCGGCCGCCGTCCCGGAACGGGCGTTCCGGCCGGGGCTGCTGCCGTAGCTCAGTGGTAGAGCGCATCCTTGGTAAGGCTGAGGTCGCGAGTTCAATCCTCGCCGGCAGCACCACCCCGCCTCGTGGCAGATCCGCGGCGCGAGACCCGCGCTGGCGCTCTCCCCGGTGACGTGGCATGCACGGCGCAAACGAGGGGGGGCAGGGTGGCGCACGATACGAACGTGGCACCGACAGGGGGGTACGGCGTTGCGCTGTTCGTGATTGCCGCCGTCCTTGGGCTGATCGGCCTCCATCTTGCACAAGCTGTTGTTCTGCCGCTGGCATTCAGCCTTTTCGTGATTGCGCTTGCGGCGCCACTCTTTCGCACGCTCCTCGGGCGGCTCGGCCACGCCCTGTCGCTCATCTTGACCGTTGTCGTCGTGATGGCGGTGGTGGCGCTCTTTGTCTGGGTTTTCTCGTGGGCGGTGGGCCGAATCGGCGGCTGGGTGTTCGCCAATCTGCCACGGGTGGAGGATGTCTATCAGACGACGCGGGTTTTTCTTGAAGCGCGTGGCTGGGAGCTGCAGCAGATCCTGCCGGAGCGCTTTGATGCGCGATGGGTCATCGATCCGCTGCTGGCGCTCAGCGCGGAACTGCGCATCCTGTTCAATTTCCTGCTGCTGGTGTTCGTGTTTGTGGTGCTGGGCCTGAACGAACTGGAGTCAACGTCGGCGCGGCTGAAGCGAATCGAGGCTGAGAACCCTCGGGTCCGGCTCCACGATCTTCTTTCGGGACTCAGCCGGGACTACGGGATCTATATGAAGGTTCGTTTGATCGCGAGCGCGATCGATGTTGCCATCGTCTATGTGTTCCTTCGGATCATGGGCGTCGAGGAGCCCGAGGCATGGATGATGCTGAACTTCGTGCTGAACTTCATCCCCTTCATCGGCCCTCTGATCCTGGCAGTCGCGCTCACTGTCTTTGCAGCGGCCCAGTTCGGAGACCTGTGGATGGTGATCCTCGTCGTGGGCGGAACAACGGCCATCAACTTCACCATCGGCAGCTATGTGGAACCCATCATCGCCGGCAATGCGCTCAAGATGTCGGCGGTGCTGGTGCTGTTCTCGGTCTTCCTGTGGTCGCTTGTCTGGGGGATTGCTGGCGCGTTCCTTGGCGTGCAGATCAGCATCCTGATGCTTGCCGTGCTGCGCCTGAATCCGGCGACTGGCTGGATTGCCGAGCTATTGTCCCGCGGTGGCGAAGCGGCGCAGGCCATCGAGGAGGTGCCGCCTTCCGGCTGACCATATCCGCCAGCGATCGCATGCCGGCGCCGGATTGGCTGCTGCTGCGATCGGCAGGCTTGGCTTGCCCTTGGCCTTGCCCTAGCGAAGCTCACGGAAAGGCGGGCCGATGCCGGACATGACTTGGACCTTGCAACCGGGGGATCGCTGCTGATGGCGGATGCGCCGGATCTGCGCGAAACCGTGCCCGCGCCGGTGCCTGCCGTGCGCCGCAACCCTGTGCGCACCCGGGCTGACTGGGAGGCGATGCGAGCGGCAGCGCTGACCGACCCCGGGGCGTTGCATGGCGGAATTGCGAAGGCGACGCTGCATTGGTTCTGGCCAAGCGTTGGATCGTCGGGGGCATGGCTGACGTTTGACTCCGCCCAGCGCTGCTGGAGCGGCTGGGATGCAGCAACCCTGGATACTGTGATGCCCGACCTGCCCGTGGACGCGGAGCCTTGGGAGCGGGCTTTCAATGCCGACGATCCGCCACATTGGCGCTGGTTCGAGGGTGGCTTCACCAATGCCTGCTTCAACGAGGTGGACCGGCATGTGCTTTCCGGCCAAGGCGCCGAGCCGGCGCTGATCTTCGAGGGTGACCGCTGGGACATGTCGCTGGATGGCGGACGTGGCGGGCCGGTCGACTGCTATCCTGTTTCGCGCAAGCGGCTGCTGCTCGAAACCGCGCTGTGTGCGCTTGCACTGAAGGCGCTCGGTCTCAGGGCCGGAGACCGGATCGCACTGAACATGCCTTCGATCCCGGCGCAACTCTACTGGACCGAGGCTGCCAAGCGTCTCGGTATTCTCTATACGCCCGTGTTTGGAGGCTTTTCCGACAAGACATTGTCAGACCGGATTGCCGATGCCGGTGCCCGGATCGTCATCACCGCCGATGGCGGCTGGAGGACGGCCCAGGTGGTGCCCTTCAAGACCGCCTACACCGACCCTGCGCTCGACAATTTCGTGCCAGTGGTGGCCGCGCGAGCCGTCGTGGAAGATGCCTCGGCCGGCCTCGGTCTGGATCCGGACGCATCTGCAACCATTTCCGCAACGGTTGCCGAGGGGCTGGCTGGCGAGCTTACGGTCGAGCGGTCTGATGTCATGCGTGCCGTCGGGCGAGCGCTTGGCCAGTTGACGTCGACGGGCGCGCTGGATGCGGCTGCGGCAGCACGGGCCCGGATCGCGATTGCCTCGGCCCTGGTCGATGGCCTGCCGCCGCGGGTCGAGAAAGTGGTTGTCGTGCGCCATGCCGGTGTGCCGGATCTGGTCTGGCGGCCGGAGCGGGACGTATGGGCGCATGAGGTGACCGAGGCCGCGCTCGGCGAGCTGCTGTCTGCTGTCCGTGCCGCCGGGCACGCGGTTGCCACCCGGGAGGATCTGCTGGCGCTTGC
>JBKBXK010000196.1:3506-4426 GCA_046314095.1 Thermaurantiacus sp.
ACTTCGTGCGTGCCATATGGGCGTCCTGCCCGCCGACTCCGGTCGATGCGGAGTATCCCCTGTTCTTCATCTATACCTCGGGTTCCACCGGGAAGCCCAAGGGCCTGGTGCACTGCCATGGGGGTTTCACGGCTGGCGTTGCGCACAGCATGGCCGTGGCCTTTGACGCGGAACCCGGAGAGGTGATGTTCACCGTTGCCGATCCGGGTTGGATCACCGGGCAGTCCTATATGATCTCGGCAGCGCTCACGTCGCGCGTGACGACCGTGATGGCGGAGGGCTCACCTGTCTTTCCCCATGCCGGGCGCTTTGCCTCGATGATCGAGCGGCACGGGGTTTCGATCTTCAAGGCCGGCGTCACCTTCCTGAAATCGGTGATGCAGGATCCGCAGAATCTGGCTGACGTGCAGCGCTACGACATGGGCTCGCTGCGTGTCGCGACCTTCTGCGCCGAGCCGACATCTCCTGCTGTCCAGGCCTTCGGCATGGAGCATGTGACGCCATGGTACATCAACAGCTACTGGGCGACCGAGCATGGCGGCATCGCCTGGACGCATTTCTACGGCAATCCCGACTTCCCCCTGCGGGCCGACGCCCACACATGGCCGTTGCCCTGGATTGTCGGCGATGTGTGGGTGGAGGATGAAGGGGACGCCCGCGGTGCCGAGATCCCTTTCACCCGGAGCGGCGGCGCGGGCGTTCCTTGGCGGCGGGCCGCCGATGGCGAGAAGGGCGAAATCATCATCACGGCGCCCTACCCCTATCTGGCCCGCACGGTCTGGGGCGACCCGGAAGGTTTCGCGGTTTCGGGCGGGCGGGTCGCGCCTGGCTGGAAGGGCGATGCGGATCGCTGGGCCGGCACCTACTGGGGCCGCTTCCGGGGGGCTTGGGCCTATGTGCAGGGCGATTTCGCCGTCCGC
>JBKBXK010000197.1:0-4360 GCA_046314095.1 Thermaurantiacus sp.
CGGCCAATCGGGCGCGGAGCTGGGCCTCGATGGCAGCAAGACTGATGGCCATGGCGGCAGCGTAGCAGCAGCGCCGGCGCTTGGCACGCCCGCATCAGACCGGCGCCGGGCCTGGCTGGCGTGGGCGGGGGTGCGCCGGCGGCCGCGCCTGATGCCGGCCTTGGCAGATGCGTGGGCGTGCTGCATGCGAGAGTGCACGTGATGAGGCGAGGCGGGTGCAAGGAGAGGCGATGATCGTTATCCACCACAATCCGAAATGCGGCACGTCGCGCAACGTGCTGGCAATCATCCGGGCCGCGGGCGAGGAGCCGGTCGTCATCGACTATCTTCAGGAAGGCTGGACGCGCCCGCAGCTGCTCGGCCTGTTTGCCGCCGCTGGCCTGACGCCGCGGCAGGCGCTGCGGGCGAATGTGCCGGAGGCGACGGGCCTCGAGGCGGCAGACGACAAAGCGCTCATCGAGGCGATGGTGGCGCACCCGGTGCTCGTCAACCGGCCCATCGTCTGTTCATCGAAGGGGGTCAGACTGTGCAGGCCGTCGGAAGCCGTGCTCGAACTTCTCGGGTCGCAGCCGCCGCCGGATTTCCTGAAGGAGGACGGCACGCCGCTCGCCCCATGAAGATGCCCGCCGTCTGTCTCCTGCTGCTCCTGCTGCCCGCATGCCTTGCGAAGACGGCGGTTGATGTCGCCGTGCTGCCGGTGAAGGCCGGTGTCGCGGTTGCAGGGGTGGCGGTCGATGCTGCGACCGAAAGCCAGGCCGAGAAAGACCGGAAGCGCGGGCGCGAGCTGCGCAAGCAGGAAGAAGCCGCTGCGCGCGAGGCGAAGCGGCAGGACCGCGAGCGCCGCCGTGCCGATCGGGCCGCCGCGCGCGGGGCACAGCCCTGAGCCGATTCGACCGCAGGCGTCCGCTCCGCTATCGGCGGCATCCATGTCGACTACATTCACGCTCGATACCGCGACGTCGCGCGCGCACCCTGTCCCGGAGCCCGTTCGGCGGCTGACCGTACCCGCCATCCAGCGCCGCAAGGCCAACGGGGTGACCGCTGAGCCGATCGTGATGCTGACCGCCTATACGGCCCGCATGGCCCAGCTTCTGGACCCGCATTGCGACCTGCTGCTGGTCGGCGACAGCCTTGGTCAGGTGATCTACGGTCTTGACACCACCGTGAAGGTGACGCTCGACATGATGATCGGCCACGGCGCGGCCGTGGTGCGTGGCAGCTACCGGTCGGTTGTCGTGGTGGACCTTCCTTTCGGGACCTACGAGGCTTCGCCCGAGCAGGCCTTCGCCACTGCTGCCCGCGTGCTGCGAGAGACCGGCGCAGCGGCTGTCAAGCTCGAGGGCGGCCAGGCAATGGCGCCGACCATTGCCTTTCTGGCTGCGCGCGGCGTTCCAGTGATGGCGCATGTCGGCCTGACGCCGCAGGCGGTGAACGCGCTGGGCGGCTATGGCGCCCGCGGCCGCTCAGAGGCGGAGGCCGAAAAGATCCTTGGCGATGCCCATGCCGTTGCGGCTGCCGGCTGCTTCGCAATGGTCGTCGAGGGCGTGCTGGAGCCGCTGGCGCGGCGGATCGCTGGCGAGATCACCTGCCCGGTCATCGGCATCGGTGCGTCTCCGGCCTGCGATGGGCAGGTGCTCGTGATCGATGACATGCTTGGCATGTTCGAGCGTGTTCCGCGGTTTGTCCGTCGGTTTGACAGGCTCGCCGAGCGCGTGGACACCGCCGCAGCCACCTATGCCGCCGCAGTTCGGGAGCGTAGCTTCCCCGGCGAGGCCGAACTCTATGGCGCGACGCCGGCAGCCGCCCGCCCGGCCGCCGTTCAGCCGTAGGAAAGCCACAGCTGCCGAGACGCTTTGCGGAAACCCGCCCCGGCCTCTAAGGGAGGCCCGAACTGACCTGACTGCATGGATCCCCGCCCTTGGCAACTCTTCCACCGACACCACCCGACACACCTGCTGACCCGCGCGACGAAGCCTTCCTCCGCGAAGTGGACGAAGCCTATCGTCAGGACGAGCTGACGCGCTTTTGGAAGCGCTACGGCCGTTGGATCGCTGTCTTGGCCGCCCTGCTCCTGTTGGGATTCGGTGGCTGGCTCCTGTGGCAGGGCGAGCAGCAGAAGCAGCGCGAAGCGACCGCCGAGGCCTTTGCCCAGGCGCTCGACAAGCTGGAAGGCGGCGACTCCGTTGCTGCGACCGAGGAGCTTGCCGCGATCGAAGGGCGCGGCGGCACCCACGCCGTGCTGGCGACATTGATGCAGGCCGCGATCGCAACACAGGGCGGCGAGACCGACAAGGCGATCGGCGCCTATCGCGCGGTTGGCGAGAACGCGCGGGCACCGCAACCGTTGCGCGATGTCGCAAGCTTCAAGGCGCTGCGGCTGGAATTCGACAATCTGGCCCCGGCGGACATTCTGGCGCGCGTCCAGCCGTGGCTGGAGGGTGACAATCCCTGGGGGCCCGCGGCTGCGGAAATGGCGGCGCTTGCGCATCTGAAGGCCGGTGCGCCAGACGAGGCCGGCCCCCTTTTCCTGCGTGTTGCCGCCGACACGCGCGCACCGGTTTCCATGCGTCTCAGGGCCGAGCAGATGGCTGCTTCGCTTGGACAGGATACGACGCGTGCCATCCGTGACCTGGAGCAGAGCGCGGTGCCGGGCGAGGCTGCCGAGGAGGACGAGCCAGCGCTCGGGCCAGGGCAATGAGCGGCGCTTCTGCATCTGCTCCGGCGCAGATCGCGCGAGTGGCGCTCGTCGGGTTGCTGTGCGTATCGCTCGCGGCGTGCAACATCTTCCGCCGCGGCGAGCGGACCGACCCGACGATCGGCGACCGGATTTCTGTCCTTGCCTTTGAACAGTCCGTCGATGCCGAGCCCGAAATCGCCGAGATCGAGGTGCTGCTGCCGCCGGCGCGCGTGAACGACAGCTGGACACAGCCCGGCGGCTCCGCCTCGCGCGACATGGGGCATCTTTCGCTGGCGCCAACCGTCGGCCGGCTTTGGAGCGCGCGAGTCGGACGCGGCTCCGATGCCACGCGGCGGCTGAACGCGGCCCCGGTCGTCGACGCGAACCGGCTCTTCACCATCGATACCGAGGGCTCTGTCCGCGCCTTCGATGCAAACACCGGACGCCCGCTGTGGCAGGCCGCGACGTTCGACGAGCGCGGCGATACGCGGCCGGCCTTCGGCGGCGGTGTCTCGGTGATGGATGGTCGCGTGTTCGCAACGAACGGTATCGGCACGGTCGTGGCGCTGGCAGCCGATACCGGCGCCGAGCTCTGGCGGGTGCGCCACACGACACCGCTTCGCGGCGCTCCCACGGTCTCGCAGGGCCGGGTGTTCGTGATGGCGCAGGACAGCCAGTTGCTGACGCTCTCCGCCGAGACGGGCGCAACGCTCTGGGAGGTCAACGCGACCCTGGAGCCCGCATCATTGCTGGCGACCAGCGGGCCGGCGGTGGCGCTGGAGACGGCGGTTGCCGGCTTCCCTTCCGGCGAACTGTTCGCGCTTCGGGTCGAGAACGGGCGAACCGTGTGGCAGGATCAGCTGGCGCGCACAGGCCGGACCACGGCGCTTGGTGCACTTTCGGATATCGCCGCCTCGCCGGTGATCGATCGCGGCCGGGTGTTTGCCATTGGCCATGGCGGCCGCATGGCGGCCATTGAGCTCGCGACCGGCCAGCGCGTCTGGGAGCGGAGCTTTGCCGGTGTTTCCGCGCCTGTCGTCGCTGGTGATTGGGTGTTTGCCGTCACGGTGGATGGGGAGCTTGTGGCGTTGACCCGCGGTGATGGCCGGGTGCGCTGGGTTTCGCGCCTGCCGCGCTGGCGGAACGAGAAACGTCGCTCGGGCGTGATCCACTGGTTCGGCCCGGTGCTGGCCGGAGACCGCCTGGTGCTGGTATCCTCTGAACGCGAGATGCTGTTCGTTTCGCCGCAGGATGGGAGCCGGATTGGCGAGATGCGCCTTGCCGACCGGGCCTATCTGCCGCCGGTTGTTGCCAACCAGACGCTTTATGTGCTGACCGACGATGGGACGGTCACCGCCTACCGATGAGCAGCGAGGAGCCAGGGCCGGAGGATGGCGCTTCCGGCCCGGCGCCGGAGAGGCTTGCGCGTATCGCCATCCTCGGCCGGCCGAATGTCGGCAAGTCGACGTTGTTCAATCGCCTGGTCGGGCGACGGCAGGCGCTGGTGGACGATCAGCCCGGCGTGACGCGTGACCGGCGCGAGGGCATGGCGAGCCTCTATGGCCTCGACTTCACCGTGATCGACACTGCCGGGCTGGAGGATGCCGAGGACCAGAGCCTTGCCGCCCGGATGGCAGCCCAGTCGATGGCGGCGCTTGCGGACGCTGACGCGGCCCTTTTCGT
>JBKBXK010000198.1:0-4355 GCA_046314095.1 Thermaurantiacus sp.
GGCACAGCCCAATCGCCGAGCCACGCTTCACGTGGCGCCTGGGCCCGCGCACCATCATGGACGCGACCCGCATGACACAGAACATCGTTGCCACGGGCGCAGTGCATATCAAAGGTCAGGAGCATGCGGTGACGAGCTGGCTCGGCACGCGCGACCGAAGCTGGGGCATTCGCCCGATCGGGGCCCCAGACGCCCAGCCACCGGCCGGCACGCCGCAGTTCTTCTGGCTATGGCTGCCGCTCAACTTCGGCCGTTATTGCCTCTATGCGCACACAAACGACGATCGGGACGGGCGCGGCTGGAATCGATCGGCGAGGCTCGTCGATCTCGAAACCGGCGCGGAGCAGCTGCTCTTGAGCCCCGTGTTCGGCATCGACTGGACGCCGGGCACCCGCCGGGCCGCCGCGGCAACGCTTGATGCCATCACCGAGGCTGGTGAGCCGGTGCGGGTTAGGGTGATGCCCGAAACGAGCTTTCACATGCACGGACTCGGCTATGGTCATCCGCGATATGCCCATGGCGTTTGGCGTGGCGAGCTCGACGTCGCGTTCGAGACCTTCGACGCCACGGAAGCGGACCCAGCCACGCCGCTCAATGCGCACGTGCAAGCCCTGGTCCGCGCGGAGATGCGCATTGACGGCGGCAGTCCGATTCCAGGGCGCGGTGTCCTGGAACAGCTGGTGATCGGGCCCCATCGCCCGTCTGGGTTCCGGGAGTTCTTTGACCTTGCTTGACCGGCCATCTGACCTCGAAGGCCGTCTGGAGGCCTGGCTCTCTCGGCTTTGGAATCAACAGGTCAGCGTTGGCTCTCTCGAACGATTTCACGGTGGAGCTGCGCGCGAGACATACAGTTTTGTTGTGCTGTCCCAGGATGGCGCACGGCGGCTGGTGCTTCGAAGGGATCCACCCTCCAGCCTGATTGTCACGTCCCGGGCGGTGGAGTTCCACGCCTTGCGCCGTGCCCACGCCGCCGGCTTGCCGGTGCCGTGCCCGCTGCATCTCGCCGATGATCCGGAGATCCTGGGCGCACCGGGTTTCGTGATGGAGGCGATCGGGGGCGGGCGCGCGGCCGGTTTGTTCGAGCCCGACCCCTATGGCGACAAGCGGGCCCAGCTTGGCGACGACCTGTTCGAGGCCCTTGGCCGCCTGCATGGTCTCACGCCGGAAACCGGCGACCGGCAACTTCTGCCAGCGTGGGATGCAGCCGGGCGGCTGGCATGGTGGCGAGACACAATCGAAGCGCATGCCACCCGCCCGGAGCCGGTGGCGCTCGCGGCGCTGCGCTGGCTGGAAGCCCATGTGCCTCCACCCTCCGGACCGCCGGCGCTGATCCATGGCGATTTCCGGTCTGGCAACTTTCTGGTGGGGCCAGACAATCGCCTGCTCGCGATCCTCGACTGGGAAATGGCGCATATCGGCGACCCGATGGAGGACCTGGCCTGGTCGGCAGACCCGCTGTGGAGCCATGGCGACGGCGGGCGGGTCGCAGCGACGGTGCCCCTCCGGCAGGCAATCGACCTATGGGAGCGGGCCTCGGGCAGGCACTTTGCCCACGAGCACTGGGGATGGTGGCGCCTCTTTGCAGGTCTGCAGGGGCTGGCAATATGGATTTCCAGCGCGAACGAGGTGATAACGCACCGCACGGTCGATCCTGTGCTGCTTTTCGCCGGCCTTTATCCCTATCGCTTTCACAATGCCGAAGTGGCCCGGATGCTGAAAGAACTGGCGGCATGAGCCTGCGGTTCTCGGAAAGCATTGAAACGCTTGCGCTCGGTCAGGCGCTTCTGGTCGCTCCGGCCCTTGGCGAGACCTATGCCGGCAAGACCGCGCAGACCGTGGCAGCTTTGCTTGTGATGCTGGCGGCGGATGCCCGCACTCTGCCGGACCGTCGCCTGCGGACCTGCGCGCGCCTGGCGGACCTGTTCCGGGACGCGGAGGTGCACGACATCAGTCTTGCACGGGATCTCGATGCACTCATAGACACACCCCAGACGCCGCTTGCAGACCGACATGAGCGCATGCTCGCAGGGTTCACCCTCCTGCATGCCTGGGCGGATGCGCATGACGCAGCGCTTGCCCGCCGGTGCCGGGAGGTGCTCGCGGAGTGGGCCGAGGCCGAACGGCTGTTGCCGCCAACCCATCCGGAGGGCTGAGCGGCAACGATTCCCGTTGACGCGGGCAAGCCCGCCTTGAATAGCGCGGTTCATCGCGCCGACATGGCCGTTGCGCCATTTGCGCGCTTCACCATCAGGCCGCCAGACGAGCGGTCGCGGGCAAGCGGGGCTGGAGGACAAGCAATGAAGGGCATGTTTCGACTTTTTCTCTCGGCAGCGACAGCGGCGCTGATCGCGGGGGGATATGCCGTGCCGGCAGACGCCCAGCGGGGACGTCAGCAGGCGGCGCCCGCTGTCAAACTCTCCAAGCCGGTTCAGTCCGCGCTCGCCAAGGTTGATCCCAACCTGAAGGCGGCCCAGGCCGCGCAGCAGGCCGGCGACGAAGCCAAGCAGAGGGCCGAGGCACAGGCGGTGCTTGGTGGCGTCCGCGAGGCCGAGGCGCTCCCAAACCTCAGCGCCGATGACATGTTTGTGATCAACCAGTTCAAACTGAATGCCGGGATCCTGCTCGCCGACCGGCAGGTACAGGAAGAAGCGCTGGAGGGCATGCTGGCATCCGGCCGCGTGCCGGAAGCGGACCAGCCGACCTTCATCCGCAACATCGGGGCGCTTGCCCTGCAGCGGAACGACAACCAGAAGGCGCTGCAGCAGTTCGAGCGGCTGATCCAGATGACTCCGGACGATGCGCAGCTGCAGGTGGAAGTCGCCGAGCTGCTGCGGCGCAACAACCAGAACCAGCGCGCCATCGCGATGCTGCAGGGTGCAATCAGGGCACAGGAGAAGGATGGCGGCAAGGCCGACGAAAGCTGGTATCGCCGGGCACTGGCGATCGCCTATGACAGCAAGCTCCTGCCGGAAACTGTGGCTACGAGCGAGGCGTTGGTGCGCGCCTACCCGAACGCCACCAACTGGCGCGACGTGCTCGTTATTCACCGCGAGAATTCCAGGCTCGACGAGCAGGGCGAACTGGACCTCCTGCGCCTGATGCGTACTGCCGGCGCGCTTGCCGGCGAGCGGGACTTTGGCGAATATGCCGAGACGGCCGCCCGCCGCGGCCTTCCCGGCGAGGCCAAGGCTGTGCTCGACGAAGGCGTGGCCAAGAACATGCTGAACCGCACCCAGCCGTTCGTGCGCGAGATCGACCAGGCCGTTTCGCCGCGTATCGCCTCGGACCGCAACTCCCTGCCCGGCCTCGAGCGCGAGGCGCGGGCCGCCAACAACGGGCGCCTCGCGCTCGGCACGGCGGATGCCCATCTAGGCTACGGCAACTATGACAAGGCAGCGGAGCTCTACGAACTCGCGCTGCAGAAGGGCGGCGTCGATGCAGACACCGTGCATCTGCGCCGCGGGATGGCCCTTGCTCGAGCCGGCAACAGCGAGGCGGCCCGCTCCGCCTTCAAGGCTGTCGGCCAGCAGGGCCCAAGGTCGCAGCTGGCGCGTTTCTGGCAAATCTGGCTCGACAACCGCGGCTGAGCGACCAGGCGCGTGAGGGGGCATGCACCAGGAGATCGATCAGCGCGGCGGGACGACTGAGGTGGGAGTTCGCCTGGGGCTCACCTTCGATGATGTCCTGCTGGTGCCGGCCGAATCCGGTGTCCTGCCCTCTGAGGCTGACACATCGACCCGTGTGACGGGCGGGATTTCCATGGCCATCCCGATCCTGTCTTCGGCGATGGACACCGTCACCGAAGCGGATATGGCAATCGTCATGGCGCAGGCCGGCGGCCTCGGCACCCTCCATCGCAACATGGAGATAGCCGAACAGGTTGAATCCGTTCGCCAGGTCAAGCGGTTCGAAAGCGGGATGGTGGTGAACCCCATCACCATGACCCCTGATCAAACCCTCGGCGAGGCGCTGGAACTGATGCGACGGCACCGCATATCGGGAATCCCGATTGTTGAGGCGGCGCCCGCGGGCCAGCCGGGACGCCTCGCCGGGATTCTCACCAATCGGGATGTCCGCTTTGCCGAGAACCTGGGCCAGCCCGTTTCCGAGCTGATGACCCGAGAAAATTTGGCGACCGTGAGGCCCGGAGTCAGCGAGGACGAGGCGCGCCGCCTGCTTCACCACCGGCGCATCGAGAAGCTGCTGGTCGTCGATGAAGCTGGCCGCCTGATCGGCCTCATCACCGTGAAAGACATCGAAAGGCGGTTACCTATCCACATGCAACCAAGGACGCCGCCGGGCGGCTGCGCGTTGCCGCCGCCACCACCGTCGGCGACCTGGGCCTCGCCCGGTCC
>JBKBXK010000199.1:0-4352 GCA_046314095.1 Thermaurantiacus sp.
AGCAGCGCGAACAGCGGCTCGGCCCAGCCTGTGTAGGCAAGCGCCGCCAAAAGGCCCAGCGCGAGCCCGGCAAGCGTCACCATGTTGGGGCTGATCCGGGCCGCGATCGCCGGTGCCAGCAATGCCTCTGCCGCAGGATGGATCAGCACCCGGTTGGACCATGGCTCAATCGCGGGCGGCCGAAGCGCATGGCCCGGCGGCACTCCAATGTCCCCGTCCGGCTGGTCCAAGAGCGTCTGCATCCCCTTGCGGTGGCTTTGGATGGAAGCCGGGGACTTGGCAAGCGGGCACCCCGCTTTCTAAGGCATGATCCATGCCGGGGTTTGCCCTCTTGAGCGTCGGAGAGGCGCCGCCGGGCGAGGTGCCCCCGGGCCTGCGCGTTGCCGCGGGGCGGACGCTCGTCGAACGCCAGCTGCGACAGCTCCTGCACGAAACCGATGCCGAGCTGCTGTTGCTCGCCCCAGCACTGCCCGATCGGCTGGCCCGCTGGCTGGCCAGCCAGCCACGCGTCCGCTGCGTCGCCACTCCGGAGGCGCTCGCCCGCCACCTCGCCGGCCGCGTGGACGATGGGCTGGTGCTGGCGCCGGGGCTGCTGATCGACGAGCGGCTGATCCGCGCGATGGCACGCGCCGCACCGGGGCCGGCGATGCTGGTGTTCTCCGGCACGCCGCCCGAAGGCGCGCTTCGGCTCGATTCCGGCACCCACTCCGCCGGGCTCATCCGGCTCCCGGCGCCCCTCATTTCGCGCACGGCCCTCCAGCTGGGCGACTGGGATCTCGGCGCAACGCTCGAGCGTGCGGCGGTGGAGGCCGGTGCACGCCGCATCGCGGTCGAGTCGCTCGATCGCTACGATCCGCCACGTCGGCGGGAGCTGCCCTTCCTCTGGGCCCGGCCGGAAAGCGTCGCGGATTGCCGTGCTGCCACCAGCGCCGTCATTGCAGCCGCGCAGAAGGGCTGCCTCGACTGGCCGGCGCGTTTTCTTCATCCGCCTGTGGAGAATCTGCTGGTGCGGCTGCTGCTGCCCACGCGCATCACCCCGAACATGGTGACACTCCTCACTGCGATCCTCGGGATCGGCGCGCTCGCTGCCTTTCTCATCGGCCAGCCGCTGGTCGGGCTCGGCCTGGTGCTGCTCATCGGGCCGCTCGACGGGGTCGATGGCAAGCTCGCCCGCGCCCGGGTGGAATATTCGCGCTGGGGCGATCTCGAGCATGTGCTCGACAAGATCCTCGAATATGGCTGGTTCCTTGCCATCGGCTTCTGGCTGGCGGCGCAGGGCCATGGCATTGCCGCATGGCTCGCCGCTGGCGGCATCATCGTCTTTGCGCTCGCCGAGGCGACCCAGGGCGAGTTCTTCCGCCGCTTCACCGGCCGCCAGCTCGATGACTGGGGACCGTTCGAACGCCGCTGGCGGCTGGTCGCGGGCCGCCGCAACACCTTCTTCTGGAGCCTTGTGCCCTTCGCGGCCTTCGGCCTCTGGTTCGAGGGGTTCTTGATGATCCTCGGCTATGCGCTCCTCACCTTCGCGGTCGCGCAGTGGCGGTTCCTGAAGGCGCTCGGCGAACATGGCCGTGCCGTCAGCGACACGGTTCGGGCAAGTTTCGCTGCAACGTCCTACGCTTTCTTGCCGAAATCGGGCGGCGGGAGTAGCGGGGTCGGCTTGCAAGGCGGCAGGCTCGAACCTGCCGAGCCAAGGGAGTTGCGTTGAGCACGTCCATCCATGTCGCGCTGATAGGGGTCGGCAACTGCGCCAGTTCCCTGGTGCAGGGCATTTCCCACTACTCGAACGGCGGCGCCAACGAGGCCATCGGTCTCCTGCACTGGGATCTGGGCGGCTATCGCCCCAGGGATGTGCGGATCGTCTCCGCATTCGATGTGGATGCCCGCAAGGTCGGCCGCGATATTGCCGAGGCGATCTTCGCCGAGCCGAACTGCACCACCCGCTTTTGCGACCATGTTCCCCACCACGGCGTCGAGGTTGCGATGGGCCCCGTGCTCGATGGCATCGCCCCGCACATGCTGGAGGCCGAGCCGGCGCGCGGCTTCCGCATTGCAGACCGGCCAGAGCCGGCGCTTGGCGATGTTGTCGAGGCATTCCGCCGTTCCGGAACACAGGTGGTCATGAACTATCTGCCGGTCGGCAGCCAGCAGGCGACCGAATTCTATGCCGAGGCGGCGCTTCGCGCCGGCGCTGCCTTCGTCAACAACATCCCGGTGTTCATTGCCAGCGACGACGGCTGGTCGCGCCGCTTCCGCGAAGCGGGGCTGCCGCTCATCGGAGACGATATCAAGGCGCAGCTTGGCGCTACGATCCTTCACCGCACGCTCACGGACCTGTTCGCGCGCCGGGGCGTGCGGCTGGACCGCACCTATCAGCTCAACACAGGCGGCAACACCGACTTCCTCAACATGCTGGCCCGAGACCGCCTCAGCTCCAAGAAGCGCAGCAAGACCGAGGCGGTGCAGTCGGTGGCCGAGCGCCGGCTGGATCCCGACAACATCCATGTCGGCCCGTCTGACTATGTGGCGTGGCAGAACGACAACAAGGTCTGCTATCTCCGCATGGAAGGGCGGCTGTTCGGTGGAGTGCCGATGAACGTCGAGCTGCGCCTCTCGGTGGAAGACAGTCCCAACAGCGCCGGTGTGGCGATCGATCTCGTCCGCTGCGCCCGGCTGGCGCTCGATCGCGGAACCGGTGGCGTCATCGAGGCGCCTGCCGCCTATTTCTGCAAGCACCCGCCGCGCCAGATGGACGATTCGTCCGCCTTCGAGGCACTCGAGGCCTTCATCGCCGCCAGGGGTCCGGCGCCCTCCCGCAGGCACTAGCGGCCGTGGCCAGTGCGCCCGGCGCAGGCAGGGCCGCCATCATTCTTGCCGCGGGCCACGGGAGCCGTCTCCGGCCCGTCGCGCCGGTCAAGCCGCTGGTCGAGGTGCGCGGCCGCACGCTCCTGATGCACGTCCTCGATGCGCTGGCCGCGTCCGGCCTTGCGCGCGCCATCGTGGTCACCGGCCACGCGCGGGAGGCCGTCGAGGCATCGCTTGCCGATGCGCCGCTGCCGGTGGAGCCCGTGCACAACCCGGATTGGGCGACATCGGCCAACGGCCGGTCGCTGCTTGCGGCGCGTGCCCATGTCGTTCCCGGCACACTGCTCCTGATGGGCGATCATCTCGTCTCGTCAGCGCTGGTCCGGCGCGTCATCGAAGCGCCCGATGCGCCCCTCGTGCTGGCTGTGGACCGGCGCCTCGGCCATCCCTGGGTGGACGAGGCCGATGTCACCCGCGTGCGCACCCTCGGCACGGGCGCGGTCCGCCCGATTGCCGCCATCGGCAAGACGCTTCTCGTCTATGATGCGCTCGATACCGGCGTCTTTCGCATCGGCCCCGCGCTTCCTGGCGCGCTAGCCGCACGGCCGGACCCGACGCTCTCCGAAGGCGTTGCCATGCTTGCAGGGCGCGGGCAGGCCATGGCCGTCGATACGGTCGGAGCCCCATGGCTGGACGTGGACGATTCCCGCGCGCTTCGGTTGGCGCAAGACCAGTGGCCGGCGGTCGATGCAGGCTGATCGCAGCGCGTCTGGCGGTCGTCCTCGGCCTTGCCCTCGGGCCCGTGCCGGGCGTCGCCGGGCCGTTCGCGCCTCCGGGCGATGGGCGGTTGCGATCCGATATCGAAACGATGCGTGCCGCCGGTCTCATCACCGGCCCGATTGACACCTGGCCGCTGGCGTGGCGGCAGATCAACCGCGCCCTCGAACGCGCCGACCTGCAGCCGCTCAGGCCTGAGGTTGCCGCAGCCGTCCGCCGCGTGCGCGCCCTGTCAGAGCGCAATCGTCGGCCGCATCGGGTCGAACTGAAGGCTGCGCTCACCGATCAGCCCGCGCTGGTGCGCGATTTCGCCGCCGGCGCGCGCAGCGAAGGCGATCTCTCCTTTCGCGGCGAGGGCGATATCGGGCCGTTTACGCTCACGCTCGGAGCGAGCTGGAACAGCATGGGCAGTCCGGCACAGCCGGCAACCGTCGAGGGCACCGGGCTCACGGCCCGCCCCAGCCAGGCCGCCCTCGTGCTTGGCAATGTCGGTCTCTACGGGGGCTATACGGATGTCTGGTGGGGTCCAAGCCGCGAGGCGGGGCTCCTTTTCTCCACCAGCGCGCGCGCCTTTCCGAAGCTCGGCGCCAAGCTTCTCGAGCCGAAACCGATCGACCTCCCGGTGTTGCGCTGGCTCGGCCCGCTGCGCTTCGATGCCTTTGTCGGCATCCTCGATGAGCGTCGGGATTTCGACAATCCGGCAGTCATCGGCCTGCGTGTCGATTTCGAGCCGGCGCCGGGGCTCTCCGTCGGGCTGCAGCGCGGCCTGA
>JBKBXK010000200.1:0-4337 GCA_046314095.1 Thermaurantiacus sp.
CGGATCGGTCGCCAGACTCGGTCCCGAGCCGGGGCGCCGCTCCGGGTGCGACTTCACCAAAAAATTTACGGCGCAGATCGGACACACCCCCCGGGCTGGGTCCGCGCGCAGCCAGCGCGGCAGGTGTAATTGGGAGGTGCAGATGCGTGCCGGACCGGCCTCCGGCGGGAGGTCCAGTTCACACGCCTCGTAGTCTGGCCGGAGCTCGAACACCACGTTCTCCCTGGTTCGATCTCCGCGCTATACGGGAACGCCGGAGGCGGATACGACAAAGAGATGTCCAGTCGCGCCAATACACGTCCTGTTGTCTTTGTCCTGTACGACGGCCTGCAGATGCTCGACCTTGCCGGGCCTGCCGAGGTTTTCGCCATGGCTGCCGGGTTCGGCGCAGACGGCATATATGACATCCATTACATCGCGCCGGCGGGTCGGTTACTGAAGTCGTCGACATTCCCGCTCTGCGGCGATCCCGCCTCGGCCACCCCTTCGGAGATCCATACGCTGGTAGTTCCCGGCGGACCCCAGCAGGCAATCGAAAGCGCATTGGCTGATGATGTCTTCATCGCCTGGCTCCGCGATACGGCAGAACGCGCAACCCGGGTCGTGTCGGTATGCTCCGGCGCCTTCCTGCTCGGCGCAATGGGCCTCCTGGACGGTCGCAGGGTGGCCACGCACTGGTCGACGGTCGATCGGCTGGCGCAGGCTGTTCCGCGGGCCAGGGTGGATGGCGACGCCCTCTTCGTTGAGGACGGCCGGATCTGGACTTCAGCCGGTGTAACCGCGGGCATTGACCTGGCGCTTGCGCTCGTGGCGCGGGATCTCGGCACGGCAACGGCGCTCGAGATCGCCCGCGAGCTGGTCGTCCCGCTCGTCCGGCCCGGCGGCCAGTCCCAGTTTTCACGCCCCCTGAGCCTGCAGGCACGCGCCGAGCCGGACCTGGCCCGCCTCGTCCCCTGGTTGGAAGCGCGCCTCCAGGAACCCCTGACTGTGCGGATGATGGCCGAGGCAATGGGGATGAGCGATCGAAGTTTCCAACGGCGGTGCAGTCTTCAGTTCGGCCTCGCGCCGGCCCGCCTCCTCTCGGAACTGCGACTGGAGCGGGCGAAGGCGCTTCTCTCGGATCCGAAAGCCCAACTCGCCGCCGTGGCGCTGCAGTCCGGCTTCGCGGATGCGTCCGCGCTTTCCAAAGCCTTCCGGAAGCGGTTCGGCTCGGCGCCGGCCAACCATCGGAACCGTTTCCGACTTTAAACTTCATCAGCATCCAGTCGATCTGCCGCCTTAGCGCTTGCCGCAATAGCCTGGTTCTGCGTGTTGACTCTTTTGGTTTGCCCAACAGGGATCGAACCTGTGACCCACTGATCAGATGTTCCTTGTGCACGCCGCCGCCCCACCTGCGGGCGGCAGGTCGCCGAGCCGAACGACGAGCGGCATCCAGTCAGGGTATCCTTCCAAGAAAACCGCGTTGCAGTCTTCGCAGACGCACGCGGGCTCGAGGATGACGCCCTCAATGTTGATTGGCGGCAGCTTGCCGACACGGATCAGTTCTGCCTCTGATAGCTTTCTGATGCGCTCGCTGTAAAAGCCAGTTTCCGGACAACACATGCGAACCCCCAGGCTCGGGCTTTTTACTGGTCCAGCAAGTTCCAGGCTAGCCTGTGCAAGCTCTGACGGTCATCCAGCACTCACCCCGTCTCCATAATCCTTCCCTGTCAGGTGGGCGGACGGTGCTTCTGCCAGAGCGCAGTCGCACCGCAACCGGGCAGATCCAGGGCGTCGGCGGGCGTTGACAGTCTCGGACTTGGCCCGGTTGCGCCGCGCCTTCAGCGCCCTGGCGGCGCACCTCCTCGCCGCCCACCCGACCGGGAAAGTCGCGCGGCGCTGATGGAGATAGAGATGACTGACCAACCCACTGCCATTGCACCCCTTGGAACTGCTGGCGCACCAGCACTTCAGGACCGGCCACGCATCTACGTTGCCTGCCTGGCCGCCTACAATAATGGCTGCCTGCACGGGCGCTGGATCGATGCCACCACGCCGGACGAGATCAGGGCCGAGGTGCGCGCCATGCTGGCCGCCAGCCCGGAGCCCGATCCCGAAGAATGGGCCATCCACGATTACGAGGGCTTCGGCGGCGCGCACCTCTCAGAATACGCCTCGTTCGAGACCGTGTGCGAGCTTGCGGACTTAATCGGCGAGCATGGCGAGCTAGCTGCGCACGTCTACCAGCACTATGGCAGCGACCTCGAACAGGCGCGGGCCGCGTTCGAAGACTATGCAGGTGTTTACCGCAGCGCGGCTGACTTTGCTGAAGAGTGCAGCGGCCTTGCCGCCGAAGTTCCCGAAAGCCTCAGCCACTACATCGACTGGAGGGCACTCGCCCGCGACATGGCGCTAAACGGCGAGATCATGGTGTTCCAGACGGGCTTCGACGAAGTCCACATATTCTGGTCGCGGTGAGGGCGCAGCCATGACCCCTGAAACCACAAAGCACCGCTTCACGGTTGAAGAACTGCAGCAGGCGGACGACTGGTCGGAAGGCTTCTGCCTTGCCTGCCGAGCGCCCCGCGATTGCTGCGAGCCCGATGCAAGCGCTTACCCCTGCGACGAATGCGGCGAGCGCGCCGTCTATGGCCCGCATTGGATCGCCATTGCGGGCCTGTTCGCGGAGGGCGAAGCATGATGTTCGCTCAAGGCTTCCAATCCTATGTCTGCCCCGGCGATGTCATCAGCTGTGAGGCCGGGCCCTTCACCGTCTTGGCGCAGATCGTGCCGGACGATTGTCCGGACGCTCCTGATCAGCGCCAGGACGGTTTCTGGCCTTCGCTCTATGCTAATGCGCCGGGGTTCATCGGCCCGGGGAACAATTTCCGCCAGCGCTTCGCCGAGGCGCAAGCCTTGGCCGAAGCCGTGATGGAGGGGTGGCGTAAGGGTGACTGGTTCTATTGCGGGATCGTGCTCAGCGTTTCGCTAGAGGGCGTAGACCTCGCGCGGACCGCCGCAGCCTTGTATGGCATCGAGGCCAATTATCCCGGTACGGATAACAGCTACCTGACGGACATCGCGAACGAACTCCTCCCCGAGGCCGTCGCCGCAGCGCGTGAGACGCTCGCCCGACTAGTCAGCCATGTCGATACTCTGGAGGGCGCGTGATGCCCGACATCTTCGAACAGCTTCTAGGCCCGCGCCCCGCGCTGACGCTCGACATCGAGCAGGGCTTTGTCACGGCCATCTGGGTGGAGGGCCGCTGCCCGAATGTAACGATCCGGGACTTTGATCTCGGCGCCAGCGCATACGATGCCTCGCTCGACACCTTCGGCGCGCCTTTCGTGCAGATTAACTGGCACCTGCCGCCGTGGCGGCTGGGCCTCGCCCTCGCTCCCCCACACCTGTTTCCATTCTGAGGAGTTACCCCATGTCACAGCCTGACCTGATCCACCTGCCGCTGAGCAAGCTCAGCATTTCTAAACTCAACATGCGCCATGGCCGGAAGACGCCGGATGTCTCCGACATCCTGCCCTCGATCCGTGAGAAGGGCCTCCGCCAGACCCTGCTTGTGCGGCGTGAAGGCGACGGCTTCGGCATCGTCGCCGGACGCCGCCGGTTCTTTGCACTTCAGCAGATTGCGAAGGAGAGGGGCGTGGACCCGCTTGTGCCCTGCGCCGTGATGGCGGAAGGCGATGTGGCGTCAGCCATCGAGGCCTCGATCATCGAGAATGTCGCGCGCCTGCCCGCCACCGAGATGGAGCAATACACGGCATTCCAGAAACTCCATGACGAAGGCCGGGGCGTCGGTGAGATCGCTGCCGTCTTCGGCGTCACCGAACTGAACGTCCGGCGTGTTCTGGCGCTTGCCGCGCTCAGCGCCCCGATCCGGAAGCTTTACGCCGATGAGGAGATCGAACGCGAAACTGTCCGGGCGCTGACGCTCGCGACACCTGCTCAGCAGGCCGACTGGCTCAGACTCTGGAATAGCGAGACAGACCGCGCCCCGATGGGGCGGGCCTGCCGCGCATGGGTGACCGGCGGCGCCGCGATCACCACCGACAAGACGCTGTTCGACCCAGCCTTGTATACCGGCGCGGTGACCGCTGACCTGTTCGGCGAAACGGCTGTGTTTGCGGACGCCGCTGCGTTCTGGCAGGCTCAAGGCGAGGTGATTGCGGAGCGCGTCGAGGGCTACCGCCAGAAGCCAACGCTGACTGAGTTCTTCGTATCCTCTCAGACTGGATGCAGCCGCCCGGGGCTTGCCGCGGGGCGGCTTTTTCTGGTGCGAAGGTCTCCGGGTGCGGATCAAAGGGCGAGCGGTTCAGGACCAGCTTCGAGCCTTTCGAAACCGG
>JBKBXK010000201.1:0-4316 GCA_046314095.1 Thermaurantiacus sp.
GAGGATACGGCCGAAAGGCTCATCTGCCGGATCCGCGCCTCTTCCTCTGCCTGCCGGCGCTGGATATCGATCATGCGTTGAGAGTGCTGTTCCTGGGCGCGTTGCTCCAGGTCGTGAAACTCCTGCTGCGTGATCATCTGCCGCTCGCGGAAGGCCTCCAGCTGCTGCATCCGCTTTTCGAAGCTTTGCAGCTCCAGTTCCTCAGCTGTTGCCAGGGCGTTGCGCAACTGCTCGAGTTGTCGCTCGAAGGCCTCCTGCTCGCGATCGCGAGAAGAACCGCCGCCACGTCGTGACCGACCGCCACCGCCACCACCGCCGCTGTCCGGATCTTCCGACTCCCAGTTGCCGCCTCGCAGCTTGGCGCGCTCTTCAAGCATCCTGCGGCTGGTTTCTTCGGCCTGCTCCCGCAGGTCGCGATACCACTGCTCCCACTCCTCGCCAGAGGGAGGCTTTTCCAGTTCGTTGCGGAGATTGCCGAAGCTCTCGTTTATGGGCTTGAAGCCCCAATCCTCGGCAGAGGATCCGGTAAGCCATCCGAGCAGCGCAGGAGGCGCGCCTGCGATTGTGTCGAAGAGGTTGAGGACGTCTGCGATTGCCCGGTCGAGCTCCACGCGGAACTCATAGACCTCACGCTGAAGGTCCGCGAAAAGACGAAGAGCCAGGCTGACCGCCTGGTCCATGGCATCGCCAAACCCTTCGCCTTCCCTGGCAGCATCGCCCAGCCAGTTGGCGAGTTCTTCGACGAGAGGCCCGACACGAACCGCGATCTGGTTTCCGATCCCCTCCATGAACATCGACAGTCGGGACATCGCGTCGTTGGCGCGCTCGATCGTGGCCGCGTCGATATCGGAAACCGCGACGCCGAAAGCCTCCACATCTGCCCGAGCCGAGTTGATCGCATCGGACCCGGCGAGCATCAGGTTGATGACTTCGACCTGCCGGATGCCCAGCTGTCGAAGCGTATCGGCCTGCTGATCCGTGCTGTAGTTCAGTTCGCGCATGCGGTCTGCAATGGCCGCAAAACGCTGATCGACATCCATCCTCGCGAGATCTGCAGCTTCGAGCCTGAGGCGTCGCAGCGCATCTGCTGCCGGCCCCGCTCCGGTCCGCTGGACCTCGCCAAGTCGCTGCTGCAGTATCTCGGCTGCCCTCGACAGCGTTCCCTTGGCCAGGCCAGCCTCGGTCGCCGCCCGCTCCAGTGTCTGGATGGCGGTGACGGATCCACCGACGCGGGCCGCAAGCTTCGACTGGGCGTCGATGGCTTCCATCGACTTGGCGGTGAGGTTGACCGCAATAGCCGCTCCGGCGGCAACGGCCGCCACGCCAATGGCCGCAACCGCCTTGGCCGTTGCGTCCAGACGCCGATCGAAGCCCGCCAACGTGCTTTGGGTGTTTCTGATGCCGCGATCGAACTGTGCCGAGTCGAGGCCGAGATTTACCCGCAGCGCGCCGATGACCGCTGATGCCATGTTGTCATTCCTCCTCGGGATAGGCTTCGGCGTAGATTTCCGCGACTTCCGCTTCGGTCATCGTCCCGTACATCTTCACGGGACGGAATGCCTCTGCGAGCCACCAGAACTCGACCGGATGGAGCCGCCAGAACTCTTCAGGCTTCAGGCCCCATCCGCCTTGTGTCAGCGGCCGGCACGCGGCCTTGTAGGCTTCTTCGACGAACGCGCGGCGGCCTTCCGCGGCCTTGTAGGCTTCTTCGACGAACGCGCGGCGGCCTTCCGCGGCCCGTCCTGCCCGTTTCCCTCCGTCACCTTGTAGGAAGCGGGAGGGATCATCAGCATCTGCAGGCCTCGTACCGCGGAGATTATGGCGCTGGCCTGGTCGCCGGACATGAAGAAAGAGGCGTAGACCTCTTCCGCGCTCACCTCGGCGCCCGCAAAGTTCAACAGGGCGGCATAGGCCTCCGCGAGCCGAACCATTTCCACGGTCTTTCGCCGCCCCATGACTTCGAACAGCTCATGCAGCGTGATGTGCTGCTCGACGACGGCGATGGCACACATGACGCGATCGGGCGGGATGACCAGCTTCTCTCCCGCCCATTCGAGATTGTAGGCTTCAAAGATCGACATCACGCCCCCGCGACTACAGGCGTGGGCGCCGACGTGGCGGAGGTGCTGCCGGCACCGTTGGTCGCGGTGACGATCACGCGAAGCGCGTTGCCCACATTGGCGGTCACCGGTGTGTAGGATGCGGACGTGGCGCCGGAGATGTTTGTCCAACCACCATCGTCCTGCTGCCACTGATAGCTGAACGCGGAAGGCGAGCCGCTCCACTTGCCGACCAGCGCGGTCAGCGTGCCATCCTCGACAGCTTCGCCTGAAATCGCCGGCAGCACATTGTTGACCGGCGCCGCGCCAGGCGTGTAGCTCACCGCGCCATCGGTCGACTGCAGTTCCGCCTGGAATGTCGATGCCTCGTTGTAGGGCTCGCCCTCAGTGTAGGAAGCCATGAAGAACTGCCCCTCAAGCTCGCCGCCATCGGGATAGCCCATCGTGACAGCTTCCGTCCTGTTGCCGGAGAACCAGGCTTGCTTCAATGCGTCTGACTTGGTCACGCCCGAAATCGATATCGTGACGGAATTCTCTCCCGCCTCGGCAAGCAGGTATTGCCATCCATCTGATTCGTCGGAGCTGACATTGATCGGGGCGCCGTTGCACGCTGCCGATTTTTCGCGAACACCGGGCACGAGCGAGCCGCCCCAGCGGAAGTCGACCTTGCGGCCAATCCGTCCAGCCATTTCAAATCTCCTAGGTTGTGTGCCAGATCATGAAGTCTTGCCGGACACGAAAAACATCGACCCGATCCGGCGGGGTTTCGAATGTCGATTGCTCCCCGACCTTCTCGATGGTCTGGAAGTCGACGCCAGCAATGGTCTGGCTGACGGCCGATAGTCTCGCGAACACCGCCCGCGAAACGCTCAGCGCGATGGTTCGTGTTGGCGCGAACGTGTCGATCTGGATGCGGCTTTCGGTGATCCCCGCCTCGCCGTCGTCGGCATAGGCTGGCACGCTGTTGATCAGCGACAGGCGCAGACGCGGCAGCTGAGAGCCTTGCTCGTTAACGGTGTCGTGGATCCTGTTTCCAACCAGCGCCGCCAGCGGGCCATCGGACAACAGGAAGCCGATCAACGCTTCTTCCATGAGGGATCAGCCTTTCGCTGCCTGTCGTGCCCGGCGGCGGGCGAGACGGGCTGCAGTCTTCGATATCTCGGACCACGTTTCAGTCTGAACGATCTGCAGCGCTTTCTGCTTGTTGCGATCCCATGCGGCGCGCATCTGCCCTTGCGGCTCCTGGTTCACTGTGCCGAATTCTTCCGTGATGGCCTGGGAGAGCGGGCCGGCGCCGGCAAAGACCTCGACAGCGGCACGGTCGTCGGCGAACATCTTCCGATGCAGCCGCCGCTGACGGCGGGAAAGCTTGGTGCTGACACCGGCCGATTCCGCCAGAGTTCCAGACCGTCGCCGCACGTTGTTCGCGTAATCCTCGACGATCGGCTGGCCGGCCTTGATCAGCGTCCTTCGCACAACGCCCTTCGCCGTTGATTGCGGCAGGTCTGCCAGCGCGGCATCGAGATCCTGAAGGCCTTCAACACGCATACTGGTCTTCATTGGTCGCCGCTCGTGACTGCGGAGATTTCCAGGAAGCGGTGGCGGCCATGGGCCGTCTCTTTGATCCCCGTGATGTTGTAGCTGCGGCCATCGTGCAGCAGTTCCCACTTGGGCTGGATCGATTTGGAGAAGGTCGACGACCGCACGAGGAACCGCGTTTCGATATGCGCCCCAACCTGCGCAGCGGCAAGCCGCTCGCCGTCCGAAGCGTCGCGACGGCCCGCCCAAAGCGGCGTGTCGACTGCAGAGCCGAACACCGGTTCGTTTATAGCATTGCGGCCTGTCACCGGCCGGTGCCGGATGACGATGCGCCGATCCAGATTGCCAGCGCCAGCCATCAGAGACCAACCCGCTTGAACTGGTCGATCAGCATCTTCGCTCCAAGAGGCAATTCGGAGACACCTGGGCCAACCACGACCGCCTCGCGGTTTTCATACCAGTTGGCCACCATCATCATGATCGCCACCTTCAGCGAGGCCGGAACGGTGGACTTCGCCGGCACCGCCTCCACCACGGGCGGGCCTTCCTCGCCCGGCACGGCCGGGATCGTCTCGTAGCCGGCAACGAAGGTCACCGCCACGGCCCGGCTTTCATGCAGCCCTGTCGGGAAAGCATAGTCGGCATCGAAGCGGATAACGGATCGCCCGCCGGCATCGGTGCGCAGATCGTAGGCCGATTGCGCAACCGTCGACACCT
>JBKBXK010000202.1:0-4292 GCA_046314095.1 Thermaurantiacus sp.
TTTCCCCTGGCAGGGAAGATGGTGGTCCGCTGCTGCTCCACTGCCCGCGCGCTTTCCCGCCTGGGCGGGCGCGCCGGCGTCGGCTCAGCTGGCCGGCTTGTTGAGTGATTCCGAAGCGATCATGGCCGAGGCGATCCGCTCGGGCTCCACCTTGTAGGCGCCCATGGCAATCTTCGCCTTCAGTTCCGCCACGCGCGCCTGATCAACAGGCGGCGCACTTGCAAGTTCGCGCACAAGCCCTTTCGTCTCGGCGCCGCGGGCAGCAGCCGGCGCGTCTGCGGCGGCGGGCATGCTGGCGGCACTTGGCGCCAGCGGCGCCGCATCGACTGCGCCAGGCATGTTGCTTGCACGGGGCGTTCCAAGGCGAGCGATCGCGCTCTTGCCATCGGCTGCCGTGGAGAGGGGTGACCCGTTGCCGAGCCCGAATCCCTTGCTGAAACTGTCGACCATGTTCCGATCCTAGCCAAACCGGCCCGGCCGCACCAGCGACCGTCCTTCGGCTAGCGAAAACGGCCGTCAGGCCGGGTGATTTAGTCCCTCGGCGCGCCAAGGTCAGCGAGTGGCAACCGTGATCCGTCCGTCTGCCTCCACACGGGCCTGAAAGCGCTGGCCGCTTGCGGCGTTGCGCAACAGCAGTCGATCTCCAGCGGCGGCAGCACCTTCGGCAACAGCTTCGGTGGTGACGCGAAAGCCCGATCCAGCAGCCTCCACCACCACCCGCTCGCCGCGGCGAACGAGCATTTCCCGCCTTGCCTGAGGCGAGGCTGCCGCGGACGCCGAGCCCGCGACCGGCACCACCAGCCGCCGGCTGATCGCCGGGCAGGTGACAATGATGCTGTGGCCCGGTGCGTCGCGCCAGGCGATCGCGTGTTGCTCCGGGCAGGGTGCCGACAGCAGGCGCGGGTCAAGCGCCACGGGCCGACCGGCCATTGCCTCGAGCCGCGGGCGGAGCATGTCCGCCGTTTCGGATGCGGCAGCAGCCTGGGTCCCGCCGAGCGCCACAAGGAGCAAGACAGGCATGAAGCGATGCATGGTGATCGTCCTCGCAAGAAGTGGCGTCGTCGGTCGTGCATGCAGCGTGCCAGCCGCGCCGGTCACGGCTGCCCGAGCTTCGGCCTGGGCCCGGCCGCCACCACCGTGCCGCGCGCGCGGCCAGATTGTGCCGGTTTTCGGTCTCCAGCCTCGATTTGCGCAGTGTCGGGTTTCTTCGCGACACGGTTGGCATCCTGCTTGCTTGGCCATCTCTGGATCGCGTCGGGCTGTCCGGCGCTTGCGAAGGGGAGACATGCCGCCATGGACCGGCTGGATCGCCATTTCGGGCTGGAAGCGCGGATGCTGTCGCATCGGTCCGAGAGGATGACGGTGCTGGCATCCAACATCGCCAACGCCGCCACGCCCAACTATCGCGCGCGTGACCTGGACTTCGCTGCCATTCTCGGCCGCCAGCCACAGGCGCCGCTCGCAACCACCAGCGCGCGCCACCTTCAGGCGGCGGGGGGTGGCGACGGGCCAGCACTCCGCTATCGGCTGCCGGTCAATCCGTCGCTGGACGGCAACACCGTCGAGCTTGCAACCGAGCAGGTGCAGTTCGCCGAGAACGCGCTTCGCTATCGCATGTCGCTTTCGGTCGTGAACGGCCGGATCGAGGCGGTGCGCTCCGCGCTTCGGGTGGATTGAGCATGGCTGGCTATTCTCTCTTCGATATCGCTGGCCGCGCAATGTCCGCGCAGCTGGTGCGGCTCAACACCACTGCGTCGAACCTTGCCAATGCCGGAGCAGTCGCTGCCGACCGCGAAAGCGCGTTCCGGCCGCTGAAGCCGGTCTTCTCGACGCTGTATGAAGGCGCCAGCGGGCGCGCGACCGTGGGCGTCCTGGGTGTTGTCAAGGCCGCGGCCGAGCCCGGCCGCCGCCACGAGCCCGGACACCCGCTCGCCGACGCCGATGGCTATGTGCACACATCTGCCGTCGACGTGAACGCCGAGCTCGTGGAGCTCGTGGAGACTGCGCGCCAATATCAGAACAACATCGAGGTTCTGGAGACCGCCAAGTCGCTCACCCTCGAAACGCTGCGGCTCGGCCGATGAGCGACGCCGTCACCGCCATCGGACTTCGGCGTGCAGAGCCGGCAGGCGTTCCCGAGCGCCGGCAGTCGCTGGGGCAGGAGGATTTCCTGACCCTGTTGACCGCCCAGTTGCGAAACCAGAACCCGCTCTCGCCCCTCGACAACGAGGCTTTCGTTGCCCAGCTCGCGCAATTCTCCACCGTCTCCGGGATCACGGAGATGAACCGCAGCCTCGAGCGGCTGCTGGAGATTGCAGGCCGGGGCGACGCGGCAGGCGCGCCGCAATGGCTGGGCCGACAGGTCAGCGGCGCGGGCCTGTCCGGCACCGTGACCTCGGTTCGCTTCGAGCCGGGCGGCCAGCTGGTCCTTACCCTCGACGAGCGCGTGGACATTCCCCTCTCGGCGGTCTCCGCCGTGCAGGGCGCAAAGGGAGATCCTCCGGCATGACCTTTTTCATATCGCTGACCGGGCTCAATGCCTCGCAGAACGAGCTTGCGGCCCTTTCCAACAACATCGCCAACGTCGCGACCTCCGGCTTCAAGCGGTCGCGGGTCGAGTTCGGCGATATCGTCTCCCGCTCGGCAACGCAGGCGGCCAACCGGGTCAATGGCGCAGGCGTTGCCATTATGGCCGTCCGCCAGCAGTTCAGCCAGGGCGGTGTGCAGACCACCTCAAACGCACTGGATCTGCAGATCGGCGGCCAGGGCTTTTTCCTGGTTCGGGGCGGTGGCGACCAGCCGGATTCCCTGACGCTATCGCGCAACGGCAGTTTCTCGGTCGATGCCGACAGGTGGATCGTCGACAATGAGGGGCGCCGCCTGCAGGTGCTTCCGGTTACGCCCGATGGCTCGCCGACAGCGATCGGAGTTGCGGCGCTGCGTCCGCTTCGGCTGCCGCTCAGCTCCGGTGAGCCGCGCGCGACCACGGCGGTCCGCTTCATCACCAATCTTTCGGCGACGGCATCCGTACCGGCCGCGGCCTTCAACCGGGACAATCCGGCAAGCTTCAACACCGCGACTTCAACGACGATCTTCGATGCCAACGGCAATGCGTCGACCGCCACCCTCTACTACCGGCGGATCGACAATCCGATCCCCGGCGACCCCGAGAAGTATTGGGAGGTCCGCGTGTTCCGCGGGGATGCGGAAATCGTGCCCGAGTCCGGGCCCACTCCGATGCAGCTGGTGTTCGACGAGGACGGCGCGCTGCTTTCGCCAACCACCCCCATTCCGTTTTCCGGCGGCTTCTCGATCGACCATTTCGGCTCGACCAGCCTGCCGGAACCCTTCAACGTCTCCTTCACGGAGCAAGATGGCTATGCCCCAGGTCGACTGGAGGGCATTGGCGTCGATCTGGGCGGCGTGGTGCGCGCCAGCTTCTCAAACGGCGAAGTGATCGCCATCGGCAAGGTCGCCCTGGGCAATGTCGTCAACCCGCAGGGTCTCAAGCAGAATGGCAACGTCAGCTGGACGCTTGCGCCGGACTCCGGGCCGCTGCTGGTGGGCGAGGCCGGGCGCGAGGGCTTCGGGACCATCACTGGCGGCGCGCTCGAGCGCTCCAACGTGGATCTGACCGAGGAGCTGGTTGGCCTGATTTCGGCGCAACGCAACTTCCAGGCCAATGCGCGGGCGATCGATACCGCCTCCACGCTCCTGCAAACCATCATCCAGCTGCGGTCGTAGCGGCATGGATCGCCTCGTCTATACCGCGCTGACCGGACTGCAGCGCTCGTGGGAAGCGCAGGCCGTGACGGCGCACAATCTCGCCAACGCCGCCACACCCGGCTTCCGGCGCGAGATGGCGGCACTGGCGACGGGATTTCTCGCGCCGCCGCCAGAGGGCGCGGCGCTTGCGACCCGCGTGCAATCGGGCGGGGAATCGCCGCACGATCTGCTGCGCGCCGGCCGCATCGAGACCACGGGCAATCCGCTCGATGTCGCGATGAACGGAGGTGCGTGGCTTGCGGTCGAGGACGTGGCTGGGGGAGAGGGCCTGACCCGGCGCGGGGACCTCCGCTTCGATGCCGAGGGCCGGCTGTTCACCGGTGACGGTCGCCCGGTGCTCGGCGAGGACGGTCCGATCCAGATCGCTGCGACTGCCGCAGCTGTTCGCATTGCCCGCGATGGAACGGTGGAGGCGCAGGCCGCGCCCGATGCCCCGTTCGTGGCGGTTGCACGGCTGCGGCTCGTCTCGCCCGATCCCGCCGCGCTGGCGCGCGGCGCCGATGGCC
>JBKBXK010000203.1:0-4258 GCA_046314095.1 Thermaurantiacus sp.
TCGACCAGCTCTATACCAGCTGGGGCTCGCTCGAGAAATTCCAACGCACGCGCGGCGTGCTGCGCCTGATGGCGCAGGTGATCCACGAACTGTGGATGGGCAACGATCCCTCGGTGATGATCATGCCCGGCAGCGTTGCAATCAGCTCGGCGCGCGTTGAGCCTGAGCTGCTGCACTACCTCGACTCCAGCTGGCAATCGATCATCGCGGGTGACGTCGATGGCGTGACCTCGACGCCGTACAAGATCGATCAGTCAGCCCCGAACCTGAACCGGTACTCGGCGACACGCCGCGTTGCGCGCTCGGTGTTCATGGGAACGGCCCCGACGCACGGTCAGGAGAACAAAGGGCTCGACGACAAGCAGATCAACCTTGGCGTCGTCCAACCCGGCGAACGTCCGGCGATCTTTGGCGACGCCCTGCGCCGCCTCGCAAACCAGGCCAAGTTCATGCACAGCGACCTTGGCCGATACTGGTACTCGATGTCGGCCAGCCTCAACAGACTGGCCGCCGACCGCGCCGCTCAGTTCGAGGAAGCGCTGGTCCTCCATGAGATCGACAAGGCGCTCGGCAGCTACATCAACGGCCTCGCAGATCGCGGCCACTTCGACACCGTTCAGGTCGCCCCTGGCAGCTCGGCCGATATCCCCGACGATCCCGGCGGTGTCCGCGCAGTGGTTCTCGGCGTCGCGCATCCTCACACTGGCCGGGACGGATCAGAGGCTCTGGCGGAAGCCAAGGACATCATGATGCAGCGAGGCAGCACGCCTCGCGTTTACCGCAATATGCTGGTTTTCCTTGCCGCCGAACAGCGGCAGCTGGACAATTTGAAGGCTGCTCAACGTGCGGCCCTAGCATGGGCCGAGATCGTCCGCGAAACGAAACGCCTCAACCTGACCCAAAGCGACAGCGCGCTCGCCGAAGCGAAATTGAGAGAGGCAAGCGAGACCCTGAAGACCCGGATGAAAGAAGCCTGGTGCTATCTGATCTATCCGGTTCAGGAGAGTGCGCAGTCCGACGTCGAATGGATGTCAGCCAAGGTTCCTGCGCAGGACGGACTGTTGGCTCGCGCCAGCAAGAAGCTGGTCAGCGATCAGGGGATCTGGCCTGAGCTTGGACCGGACAACCTGAACCGGCAGCTCGAAAAATACATCTGGAACGGCAAGCCGCACCTGCATCTCAAGGACTTGTGGGAGTATCTGAACCGGTACACGTATCTCCCCCGGGTCAAGAACAGATCTGTTCTCTCGAAGGCGGTGCACGCGGCCGTCAGCGGCATGCTTCCGGGCCCCTTCGCTTACGCGGAGCGTTGGGACGATTCGAAAGACGCCTATGTCGGCCTCGCGATTTCCGGTGCATCGAGCGCTCAAGTTGTCATCGACAGTGAATCCGTCATCATCAAGCCGGATTTGGCGGAACGGCACCGGCAGAAGCAGACCGTGGCCGTGCCGGCGACAGGTCCCGCTCCTGCCGTTACTCATGGGCAAGGCGCACCAACTCCGCCTTCTCAGGGCGCTCCAGTTGGAACTCCGCCTGAGAAGCGGCCCACCCGTTTCCATGGGATAGTGATGATTTCCCCCGAGAGACCAGCACGCGATATTCACCAGATCGTCGAAGCCATCATTGAGCAGCTCACCACGCTGCCGGGTGCCGATGTTTCTATCAAGCTCGAGATCGATGCCGAGGTGCTTGGTGGTCTCGACCGAGCAAAGGTGCGGACCTTGGTGGAGAATGCAACCACACTCGGGTTTGTCGACAAGTCGGTGAAGTGAACGGATGTCTTTCCGCTTCTGGCGCCGCATCCGGATTGCCCCCGGTGTCACGCTGAACCTGTCGAAATCGACGGCCTCGCTGTCCTTCGGCCCGCGCGGCGCGAAATACACCGTCAGCCCACGCGGCAACCGGGTCACTGCGGGTCTGCCCGGGACGGGCCTCTTCTACACCGTCCACGAGCCACGCCGCCCGTCAGCCGCCAATGCGCCGAGTGTCGCCCAGCGCGACCGGCTCGACCTCGGGTTCTTCCAGCGGCTGTTCACGCCTGCGGATGAGCGCGCGCTGGTCGACGGGCTGAAGGCGCTGAATGCGGGCGACGAGGGGGCGGCGCTTGCCGAGTTCGAGAAGGCCGCCAGCCTGCCCGATGCCGCCTGGATGGCGGGCATGCTGCGGCTCCGGCGCGAGGAGTTCGCGCCCGCGCGGCGCCATCTGGAGGCCGCGCTGGGCGGACTCGACCGGCTGGGTGGCCTGCTGGAGAAATACGGGATCACCGCGCAGGTCACCTTTCCGGTAACGCCCGAGGTCGACGCCCATGCCCGTCCGCGCGAGCGCGGCACGCGGCTGGCGCTGGTAGAAATCGCGCAGCTCACCGGGGACCTCTCAGCAGCGGTGCGCCATGTCGAGCGGCTTCTGGCGATCGAGCCGGGTGATCCGGTGGTACTGCTGTCCTTCGCCGAACTTACGCTTGAGGGCGATGCGGACCGCGCGCAGTTGGAGCGGGTCGTCGCCCTGAGTGTCGGGATCGCGAACGAGACTTCTGTGGAAACGGCGCTCCTGCTCTACCGCGGCCGTGCGCTCGCCCGGCTAGGTCTGGCTGACGCCGCCATCGACGTGTTCACCATCGCACTGCGCCGCCGCAAGGACCGTGCCGGCACCCTCCTACGCCAGCTGCGCTACGAGCGCTCGGTGCTCTACGATCAGGTGGGCCACAAGGCGCAGGCACGGCGCGAGCTGGAGCGCGTCTATGCCGAGGATCCGGGGTTCGAGGATGTGCGTGAACGGCTGGGGCTCGGGGAGTGATCGACGCGGGTGATAATCCGACCGCGCTGGTGGCCGAGGTGCGGGCGCTGCTGTCGCGTCGCACCCCGGTCGACCCCTGCCTGACCTATCAGGGACTGGCCACGGCACTCGGCCTGCAGCCGCCCGGCGCGATCCAGCGCGTCGCCGCAACCCTCGAGGAGACCATGCGCGAGGATGCTGCCGCTGGCCGGCCGATGATCGCCGCGCTGGTAATCAGCCGCGCGGGCGACATGCCTCGGCGAGGCTTCTTCGATCTCGCGGTGGCGCTTGGCCGGTTTCCGGAGGATCCCCGGCAGCACCGTGCGGCATGGGAGGCCGAGTGCGCGGCGGTCTTCGGGCCGCGGGCCGACGCTTCCTTCTGAAGCGGATCGGCTCGGATCACCTGATCTCGAACCAGCGCATCGCCGTCTGCAGGAGATGGTCGTAGTCGCGCGCCATGGCCTCGTACATGAAGGCGGCGATCTCTTTGTCCGAGAGCCCGGCATCGCGAGCGGCATCGCGGCATCGGCCGAGCACGGCAAAGGCGTTGCCGTCCTGGCCGGTGAGCGTGACGGTGACGTCGGGGTGTTTCGGGGTCATTCCGTGCGGCTCCGTTGACGCGGCACCACGACATCAGGCGTGGCCTGCGCGCATAGTCCAGTTGAATGTCGAAGCTGCGCGAGCGCGGGCCATCAGGACATTTGCCCCGAGGCCCATCAACCTCGCATGGGTCTTGGCCGGCCTGTCGCTGCGCTATTCCTGCCGGCGACTGATCATCCGGTGATCGACTTCCGGCTCGTCCCACGTCGTCGTGGCGCCCCTCCAGCGTTCGAAGGTTGCCTGAAGCTTGGGATCGTCAGCTTCGAGATGGAAGGTATAGAGGCGGTTGACGATTTCCTGCATCAATGCGCGCATCTCAGCGTCATCGATGCGCGAGACGTCGGTCCATGGAATACGCCGACCGTCCGCATCATGGACAAAGACGTCCGAATAGTCGCCGGTCCGGGTGACAGGTGTCAGTCCGGAATGCAGCGTCTCCAGCTGCGTGTTGCGCACGCAGAGCATGGCCATGATCCTGGCCAGCTTCGCCGCGATGCGCTTTTCGTCGTCTTTGTTCATGGCCCGAGAATATGCGCATCATCGCGGTCATGCCACGATTTCGAACGGCGCTCCAACCTACCTTTTTGCGCATGCCCGCGCCTGGTCGCGCAGGACGGCGTAATCGGCGAGCCAGTTCGGGATCAGCGCACCCTCGGGCAGCGCGGCGACTTCCTCGGCGACGCGCATCTGCTCAGCCTGACTGTGCGCGACGACGGGTGGGCAGGCGCTGGGCGGGGCGTTAGAAGTCACCCCTGCGCAGCCGGTCAAGAAGATCGTCGCGGCTGCGAGGGCGGCGCGCAGCGGCGTCCAGCATCTGGCGGTGGATGGCATCGTTACGCTCCAGGGTTTCCAGACGCTCGACGGCGCGGCCAGCGCGCTCGGCGGT
>JBKBXK010000204.1:0-3556 GCA_046314095.1 Thermaurantiacus sp.
CCCATGCCGACCCGCGCGACACGGCCGCCCGCGATCGCCTGGCGCATGACGAGCTGATGGCCGGCCAGCTCGCCTGGGCGATGGTGCGCGCGCGGGCCCGTGCGCGGCGCACCCTGCCCCTCCCCGGAACCGGCCGGCTCACCGACGCGCTCGTCGCCCGCCTGCCGTTTGCGCCCACCGGTGCGCAGCAGCGCGTATCGGCCGAAATCGCAGCCGACCTGGGCGCACCCCGTGCGATGCTGCGGCTGCTGCAGGGTGATGTCGGCGCGGGCAAGACGCTGGTGGCGCTGATGGCAATGCTGCGCGCGGTCGAATCCGGGGCGCAGGCCGCGCTTCTTGCGCCCACCGAGCTGCTCGCCCGCCAACACGAGGCGACCCTTGCCGCGCTCCTCGAAGGGCTTCCGGTCACCACCGGCTTCCTGTCCGGCCGCGAAAAGGGCCGCGCTCGCGCGGCGGTTCTCGAGCCGCTGGCCGAGGGCGGCATCGACATCCTCATCGGCACCCACGCCATTTTCCAGGAGGGCGTCACCTACCGGCGGCTGGGGCTTGCCGTCATCGACGAGCAGCATCGCTTCGGAGTCGCACAGCGACTGATGCTGGCCGAAAAGGGCGCAACGCCGCCGCATCTCCTGGTGATGACGGCAACACCCATCCCGCGTACCCTGGCGCTCGCCGGCTATGGCGAAATGGACGTCTCGAAGCTCGACGAGCGCCCGCCCGGCCGCCAGCCGGTGGACACGCGCGTGGTCCCGATCGCCCGGCTGGCCGAGGTTCTGGATGGCCTCGCGCGGCACCTCGCGGAAGGCCGGCGCGCCTATTGGGTCTGCCCGCTCGTCGAAGCGCCAGACGGAGAGGACAGCAGCCCCTTTCTTGCCGCCACCGAACGCGCCGCGGCGCTGAAGGCCCGCTTTGGCGAAGCCGTGGAGCTGGTGCACGGCCGAATGCCGGGGCCGGCGAAAGACAGGGCGATGGCCCGGTTCCAGTCCGGCGACGCGCGCCTCCTGGTGGCCACCACCGTGATCGAGGTCGGCGTGGATGTGCCGGAAGCGACCCTGATGATTGTCGAAGGCGCCGAGCGCTTCGGGCTCGCCCAGCTGCACCAGCTGCGCGGGCGGGTCGGCCGGGGCACCGGCCGCTCGGTCTGCCTGCTGCTGCGCGGCGACCATCCGGGCGAAACCGCCCGCGAGCGGCTGGCCATGATGCGCGCAACCGACGATGGCTTTGCAATCGCCGAGGCGGATCTGCGCCTGCGCGGCATGGGTGAGCTTCTGGGCACCCGCCAGTCGGGCGGGCTCGACCTGCGCCTCGCCGACGAGGCCCAGGTCGGTCGCCTCATCGAAGCGGCACAGGCCGATGCGCGGCTGCTCGTGGAGCGCGACGGCGGCCTCTCCGGTCCGCGCGGCGAGGCGGCGCGCCTGCTCCTCTACCTGTTCGAGAAGGACGCCGCCGTCTCGACACTGCGGAGCGGCTGACCGACGGGCTTAATGCCCCTTGCGGCTGGTGCGCTTGCCCTGCTCGCGCTGCAAGGCGGTCAAGGCCTTGTCGCACGCACCGGCCACCGCGAGATCGAGCCGCGGCGCCTCGTGATGAACGGTGACCGGCCCGGTGAAGCTCGGGCGGACTTCCATCCTGACGCGGAAGGTCCTGGGCCCGTTCTGGCCCGTCACGTCCGAGGCATGAACCTCGGCGCGGGTTATGTCTCCGGCCACCCGGCGCAACCGCTGGCGCACCTGCTCCTCGGTGCGCTCGGCAATATCGGCTCCGGCGTCGAGGTTGTTCGACGAGTTGAACTGGAAGCGGAAAGGGGCTTGCTGGGTCTCGGTCATGAAGCCGTCATGCGCCGCAAGCCCGCGGCCTGCAAGCCCCTCAGCTTTCCGGCACCAGGAGCGCGTGCCGCTTCTTGCCGAGCGACAGTTTCGCCGGTGCGCACACGCGCATCGCTTCGTCGCGCACCACCGCGCCGTCGACACGGACCGCGCCCTCCGCGAGCTTGCGCCGGGCTTCGCCCTTCGAGGCTGCAAGCCCGGCAAGCGTCAGCGCCTCGAGAATGCCGGTCGGGCCGGCAAGGGTCGCCTGCGGCAGCGCTTCCCCGGCTCCGCCTTCGCCAAAGGTGGTGTGCGCCGTCGCCTCGGCAGAACGGGCCGCCGCCGGGCCACGGCAGAGCGCGGTCGCTGCATTGGCAAGCGCCACCTTCGCGCTGTTGATCTCCGCGCCGCCAAGCGCCTCCAGCCGCGCAACCTCGGCGAGCGGCAGGTCGGTGAACAGGCGCAGAAACCGGCCGACATCGCGATCGTCGACATTGCGCCAGAACTGCCAATAGTCCCAGTCGGGCAGCATCTCGGGGTTCAGCCACACCGCCCCATGCGCGGTCTTGCCCATCTTGGCGCCATCCGCCGTCGTCAGAAGCGGGGTCGTCAGGCCGAACAGCCGCGCGCCGGCCACGCGCCGTCCAAGGTCCACGCCGGTCACGATATTCCCCCACTGGTCCGACCCGCCCATTTGCAGGGTGCAGCCATGGCGCCGGAACAGCTCCACGAAATCATGCGCCTGCAGGGCCATGTAGTTGAACTCGAGGAACGACAGCGGCTGCTCGCGCTCCAGCCGCAGCCGCACCGAGTCCATGGTCAGCATCCGGTTGACCGACAGATGCCGGCCCGTCTCGCGGAGAAAGTCGATCAGGTTGAGGCCGAGAAGCCAGTCGGCGTTGTCCAGCATCAGCGCATCGGTCGGCCCATCCCCGAACGCGAGGAACCGGTCGAACACGCTGCGGATGGCGCAGCGGTTGGCCGCGATCTCCGCGTCGGTCAGAAGCTGGCGCTGGCCGTCCTTCCCCGAAGGATCGCCCACTCGGGTCGTGCCGCCGCCCAAAAGCACGATCGGCCGGTGGCCGGCTTGCTGCAGCCGGCGCAGCAGCATCACGGTGGCGAGATTGCCCACGTGGAGCGAACGGGCCGTCAGGTCATAGCCGATATAGGCCGTCACCACCCCGGCGGTGGCCGCCGCGTCGAGCCCCTCGGCATCGGTCGCCTGGTGAATATGCCCGCGCGCATCGAGAACGCGGAGAAGCTCGCTCTTGTAGGCCATCGCGCCAGCGGCTTTAGGGCGTCTGGTGGCACCTGCAACCCGTCTTGTCGTCGGCCTCATGTCCGGAACCTCGGCTGACGCGGTCGACGCGGCGCTGGTCGAAACCGATGGCGAAGGCCTTGTCCGCGCGGTCGCAAGCGCCGAGCGACCCTATTCCGCCGCCGAGCGCGACCTGCTCCGCCGCGCCGCCCGCCGGGCGCTGGAGATGCCGCGCCCGGGCCCGGACCCGCTGGTCGCCGAGGCCGAGCGCATGCTGGGCCAGGCCCATGCCGAGGCGGTTGCGCAGGTTGACCCGATGCGGGAGGCGACCCTCATCGGCTTTCATGGCGCAACGCTCGCCCACCGCCCCGATCAGGGCTGGACATGGCAGGCGGGCGACGCCGATCTCCTGGCCGGGCTGACCGGCCGGCCGGTGGTGTTCGATTTCCGCTCCGCCGACATGGCTGCCGGCGGCGAGGGCGCGCCGCTTGCC
>JBKBXK010000204.1:3566-4258 GCA_046314095.1 Thermaurantiacus sp.
TGCCCCGGGTTTCCACCGGGCGCTTGCAGCCGACCTGCCCCGACCGCTGGGCATTCTCAACATCGGCGGGGTCGCCAATCTCACCTGGATCGGCACGGGCGGATGGGGCGCGTTCGACACCGGGCCGGGCAACGCGCTCCTGGATGACTGGGTGGCCAGCCACGGTCTCGGCCGGTTCGACAGGGGTGGCCAGCTTGCGCGCGTCGGGCGCGTGCGCGAGGATGTGCTCACGTCCATGCTGGATCTGCCGTGGTTCGACAGAGCAGGCCCCAAGTCGCTGGACCGGGATGATTTCTCGCTCGCAGCGGTGCGCGGGCTGGCGGCCGAGGATGGCGCAGCGACGCTTGCGGCCTTCACCGCCGAGACGGTCGCGATCGCGCTTCGAAACCTGCCCGAACGGCCGCTGCGGCTGCTGGTGACCGGCGGCGGCCGCCACAATCCGGCGATCATGGCCGCGCTCGCCAGCCGCACCGGCTGCGCCGTCGCCCCGGTCGAGGCCGAGGGCTGGCAAGGCGACGCGCTCGAAGCGCAGGCCTTCGCCTGGCTCGCTGTCAGGCACGTGCGCGGGCTTCCCGGAAGCTGGCCGGACACGACCGGCTGCCGGCACCCGGTTGTGCCCGGGCGATTGGCGGATCCGGTCGCGGAAAGCTGCTAGAACGGCAGCGCAGCGAAGGGCACGCCGGAGACGGCGA
>JBKBXK010000205.1:0-4225 GCA_046314095.1 Thermaurantiacus sp.
GCCACGAAACTTTTGCACCGCAACAGTCGTTCAAAGACCAACGCCTCCAGCGGGAGCAGGGGCGGCCATGGCGGAAACAGGCTCCTGAACGCGGTCGCACATGCGCATAGCCCAGATCACCGACCTGCACATCGGCTTTGAGCCCGGCAACCCAGACGAGCACAACAGCCGGCGCCTGGCATCCGTGCTCGCCCGGCTTGCGGAGCTTTCGCCCGACCTGGTTCTGGCCACCGGGGATCTGACCGAGCGTGGCGATCCGGAGAGCTACTGGCAGCTGCGGATCATCCTCGAAGCCTCAGGGCTGCCGGTCATGCTGCTGCTCGGCAATCACGACCGGCGGGGCCCGTTCGCGGCGGTGTTTCCCGGCTCGCGCGCCGAGGACGGGTTCATGCACCATGTGCGTGACCTTGGTTCGCTCCGGATTGTGGCGCTGGACACGCTGGAAGAGGGCCGGCACAGCGGCGCCTTCTGTGCGGCGCGGGCCGCGTGGCTGGATGCCCGGCTTGACGAGGCGCCGGACCGGCCGACCCTTGTCGCGCTGCATCATCCGCCGGTGGAGACCGGGATCGCATGGATGACGGCGCCGCGCGCAGCGCCCTGGGCGCGACGGCTGGAGGCCGTGGTTGCGCGGCATGCGCAGGTGAAACTTCTGGTTGCGGGCCATATTCATCGCGCGATGGCTGCGACCATCGCTGGCCGGCCGCTGATCGTCTGCGCGGCCGTTGCGCCCCAGCTTGCGCTCGATCTGGCGCCGCTTGGCCCGGTGCCCGATGGCCGACCGATGGTCGTGGACGAGCCGCCCGGCTTCGCGCTGCACCTTTGGGACGGGCAGGAGTTCGCAACCCACTTCGCGCTGGCCGGCGCGGGCGACGTGATCGTGCGCAATGACGCGCGGATGGCGGCGGCCGTTGGCCAGATCCTCGCCGAGCACGCGGCCGACCGCGCGGGCTGATTGCTAACGGCTGGCCGGCCCGCGCTCCGGCCGCTCCTCCTCCTCATCGCGCCGGATGAACAGCGCCCCGTCCTCGATCAGAACGGAGATGCCGGCGCTGTCACCGAGGATGAACAGGATCTCCCCGGCCAGCCGGTACGGTTCGGGCGGCAGCGGGTCTGGCGGGAGGAATTGCTCGGGGCGGAAGCCCAGGCCCGGATCCGCCAGCGGAGGCAGACAGGACCCAAGGCCGCTCAGGGCGCAGCTGTTGAAGCGGGCGTCGGGATTGGTTGCCGCGATTGCGCCGGACCGGGCTGCGGTGGGCCCGAAAAAGGCGCGCCCTGCGCCGTTGACCAGCACACCGGAGAGGTCGACGACGCTGCCGCCTGAGACCGTGAGCACGGTTGGCACAAGGGGGCCGGACTGGCGATTGGCGATCACCAGCCCGGCGTAGCTGCCGGGGACCGAGCTGGTGTTCTGGGAGACGATCCGGCCGGGAGCGGCAATCGAGAGCGTCTCCGTGACCGCCCACAACCTGTCGTCGGCAGGCGAGGGCGGCAGACCCGGGGCGCCGGCCTGCACATCGATGGCGGCAGGATCCGCTGCGGCGACCGCGGCCTGGAAGGCGGCGTTGCCGAAGATGACATCGCCGAGCGCGGTGATGGCGATGTTCTCCAGCGGGAACAGCGCAACATAGCAATCCTGCAGGAACAGTTCGCCGGCGCCGAGGCTTCCGGAAATGAGGACGGCGCCCGGGGTGAGGCCGTCGACGGGATTGGCGCCGAGGATGAGCCTCCCGCCCGTCTCCGACGGCGTGATGTCGCCGATCACCCGGATGCTCGCCGCCGCTCCCGCGTAGAAGCCGAACAGGGACACCGTGGCGGGGTCGAAGCCGAAGCTGTCAACCACCAGATCGCTGCTGCCGCCAACGCCATACTGGGCGGCGAAGGCGGCGCTTGCCGGGCCTTCGGGCGTCTGCGCGATGGGCACCGCACCGCTGGACGCCGCGATGCCGCCCGGCGCCGACACGCGTGCGAGATCATCGACGGAAAACACGAAGCCCGGCCCGCCTGGCGCACCGCCGAACCGCAGCGGGCCCGTTGCGACCAGCCGAAGCTCTGTTGCAGCCAGGGTCTCGCGCAGCTCCAGTGCGGCGCCGACGAGGGTTGCAACGCCACCGACATCGACGGCGCCAAGCGTGAGTGCGCCATCGCCCGCGGCGAGCACGATATCGCGCCCCGCCGAGGCCGCGCCGGCCGTGAGCGCGTTGGCGAACAGGGCCAGGATGTCGGTTGGCGCCTCCAGCGTTCCGAAGGTGCCGGTGCCGCCATCGAGGCGGATGTTGAAGCCGTCGCCGTCGCGGTCGGGGCCGATGCCGGTCGAGCGGACCAGGCCCACGCGGATGACAGGGCTGGACAGGTCGACATCGTCATCCGAGATCACTTCTTCGAGATCGATTGTCTGGGTGCCGGTGCCGATCATGCGCACCGGCCCGGCTGCGGTGACGAAGCCGCCACCGGGAGCGGAGAGAATCGAGAAGGCGGTCGCCTCGATGCTCCCCCCGGCCTCGACCCGGCCGACGCGGATGATGCCGGCCGGTGTGTTGGGTGCCGCCAGGCGCATGTCGCCGCCGGCCGCGATGGTGCCCGGCAGCAGCATGTCGGCCGAGAGGGTCTCGAATGTCGCGGCGCCGCCGATGGCTGCGCCTGCGATCGTCATGCGCCCGGCGCGGACGATGAGGTCACCCGGAGCGGCCAGTTGCCCTGTGAGCAGGTCTGCAGCTGCTTCGAGGCCGATGTCCCGGCCCGCGGCTGCCGGGCCGAGCCGCACATCGCTTGCACCGGAGACCCGCAGATCCTGGCCTGCGGTGAGGCCGCCTTCGGTTCCGGCTTCGAGGGTTTGGCCGGCATTGAGGGTCATGTCGCGTCCGCTTTCCGCGGCGCCCAGCGTGATGCTGCCCGAGGCGGTGAGGCTGAGGTCGCGTGCTGCGGTGAAGGATGGGGCGGTGATGTCGCCTGCGCTTGCCTCGAGGAGGAGGTCGCGCCCGGAGGAGGCGTCGACGAGGTCGAGGCTGGTGCCTGTCACGATGAGGTCGCGGCCGGCGGCGACGCCGCCGTCGCTGCCGAGGCTGGCGGGCCCGCTGGTGGCCAAGACGATGATGTCGTCCGCGGCGTCCATGGCGAAGCTCGTCACGCTGGCTGCGGTGACGCCGATGTTGCTTCCGTCGCCCTCGCTGTCGGGCCCGTCGCCGCTTGCGATGGCGAGGGCGAGTTGCGCGTCGCCGGCGGCCTCGACCAGGATGTCGTCGCCGGCACGGATGCGTGCCACCACATCGTCGGCTGCTGCAACGATGCGGACATCGCGCCCGGCGGTGATGTCGGGCCCGGCCTGGCGGTTGCCGACGAAGGCGCCTTCAAGGTCGATATCCTGCCCGGCGACCGCTGCGATTGCGATTTCGAGATTGCCGGTGAAGCGGGCGATGATGTCGGTTGGCGCCTCCAGCGTTCCGAAGGTGCCGGTGCCGCCATCGAGGCGGATGTTGAACCCGTCGCCATCGAGGTCGGGGCCGAGGCCGGTCGAGCGCACCAGCCCGACCTGGATGACGGGGCTTTCGAGGATGACGTCATCGTCGGCAATCACCTCGTCGAGGATGATGGAGGCGCCACCCGTTCCAGTGACAAAGGCCGAGGCGCCGGCAACGACGCTTCCACCCTCGACCGAGAAGCCGGTGAGCGCGGCGGCGCCGCCTGTTTCGAGCCGGACGATGGAGATGATGCCCGAAGGCGTGTCGGGCGCGGTCAGCAGGGCATTGCCGCCCACGAAGAGCGGGCCGGAGACGGCGAGCGGCCCGGCGGTGGCTGCGATCTGGGCATTGCCGCCGACGCTGCCGCCGCCGAGCGCGATGCTGCCGCCGGAGACGCCGAGCGCCCCGGGCGCGGCGATGATGCCTGCCAGAAGCGCGCCCGGCGTTGCCAGATCGACATCCCGTCCGGCTGCGATGTCGGCGAGCTGGAGATTGCCTGCGCCGGTGACCCGGATGTCGCGCCCTGCGGTCAGAAGGCTGGCCGCAGTGAAGCCGGCACCGGTTGTAGTGATGAGGAGGTCGCGGCCGATGTCCGCCCCCGCGCCGAGCGAGAGGGCGAGCGCCGTCACCTCGGCATCGAGCCCGGTGACGATGCCGGCGAGCGTGACCGTGCCGCCGGCCTCGAACCGCGCCGAGGCTTCGGTCGAGACCGCGCCAACAAAGCCGATATCGCCCGCGGCCTGCGCCGCGATATCCTCCTCAGCGGCAAG
>JBKBXK010000206.1:0-4217 GCA_046314095.1 Thermaurantiacus sp.
CCCGGGCGAGGCGCGCCTCGCCCCCGGTGAAGCCGGCAACCACCAGCGGGCGGAACTGCGGATGATCGCGCACCCAGTCGCCGGCATTGAGGAGCCCGGTATCCGGGAGCCGCGCATCGAGGGCTGCGTGGCAGCCGGCGCAATCGCTGGTTGCAGGATTGTTGAGGAGCAGCGGGCCCTCGTGCTCGGTGTGGCAGACGGTGCAGCGGCCCGGCGGCAGGCTTGCAAAGGCGCGGGCAGCGGCAATCGCCGGCGGTGGCTGCTCCATGCTGGCGAGCAGCCGGCGCGGCTGGGCATGATCGTGCGCGCTGATATGGCAACTGCGGCAGGTGGCGTCCGTGACGCTTGCGAAGGGTTGCTGGTGACAGGCCTTGCAGTCGGCGGCCAGGCTGTGATGGACGCTGCTGAGGGGGCCGGAGTTCCAGCTGCGGTCGGCGGTGAGCCCCGTGCGCTGGAAATGCGCCTCGGCGGCCAGAGCCTCGGCGGTCTCGGCGGTCGGTGGCAGGGGTCGCAGCGCATGGCTGATGATCGGCCAGGCGAGGACGCCGATGAGAAGTGCGACCGCCAGCACCCACGAGGCAGCGCGGCGCCCGGACAGCGGCGGCGTCACCCGCTCGGGTTCGGGCCGCTGGTCTCCGGTCGACTCCAGGGTGAGCAGCACGGCCGCGGGGGTGTCCGGGTCGGCCGCGACGGCAAGGCGCCAGCTTCCAAGCGCAAGGATGCGTGGACGGTCGAGCGCAAGCACGCCGGCTGCGGCCGGCTGGCCATCGAGCAGCAGCTGCACGCCGGGCCGCGGCTCCAGCCAGACCGCGCCATCGGCATCGACGCTGAGGGTTGCGTGGAGACGTCCGACGGCGAGGTCCGGCACTTCGATCTCGCAATCGGTGCCCCGGCCGATGCGGATCGGGCCCGGTCCGAGATCGCGTTCGCGGACGATCTCCCCGCCCGAAATGCGCTGGCTGACCTGTCGGAGCCGGAACATCGCCTACCAGTAAAAGAAAACCGAAACGATGTGCGCGGTGAGCGCCACGAGCAGCGCCGCCGTCATCGGCACATGCACGAGCAGCCAGACCTGGAGGCGCGACTTCAGGGCCGCGTTGCACCGCATCTGGGCGAGCAGCGTTGCGCGCGCTTCCAGAAGCTGGCGGACCGCGGCCTCGGCAGCACATCCCTCGCCAAGTTCCGCAAGAGCCCGCGCGGTGCCGCAGCGAACCACCCGCCCGGCAAGCCGGAGCGACAGCGACTCGGCGACCACCGGCCCGGCAATCGCGCCCTCGACGAGCGCTGCCTCCCGGTCCGTGAGGCGCTGTGCTGCTTCGGCCAGCGCGCGCCCATTGTCCGCCAGCGCAGCCACCATCGCCCGCTCGCTGGTCTCGGCGCGGTTGTCGGAGAGGCGTCTTGGCAGGCGCCTGTACTGGACGACGCCCCAGACGCCGGAGAGGATCACCAGCATCATCAGCGCATAGGCCAGCGTGTGCACGTTCCAGCCGAACTGGAACCCGGTGTGGAGGGTGGCGATGACGGCGAGCGACAGGCCGAGCCAGACATGGGCGGAGACCCAGGCCTTCAGCGACCAGGTGCCGTCGGAATAGATGCGCTTGCGGAAGCCCAGCAGCGAGAGCCAGACGATGAGCCCGGCGCCCGCCGTGCCGAGCGCATAGCCGAGCGCTGTTCCCCCATTGGGCCGCGGCCAGGGATCATCGAGGAGATAGAGGAGGATGGCGCCGCCCGACAGCAGCAGGGCCACCCATGCCCAGAGGAACCGGCGGTGGGACAGGAAGCCTTCGTGCACCTGCGGCTTCACCCTGCGCGCGTGGGTCGCTGCCCGGATCGGCGCGGGGGCGTTCACCGGGCCGGCCTAGCAAGCGCGAGGAACTCCTCGGGCGAAACGCGGATCGCAGCCCCCGTCGGGCAGGCGCGCACACAGGCAGGGCCGCCGGGCTTGCCGGCGCACATGTCGCACTTCACCGCCTTCTTGGCCGGCTCTGGCCCGCCGTCGGCCTTGCGCCGCGCCTTCACCCAGGCCTTTGGCGGCTCGCCCGGGCCGGGGCCCCTGCCGAGGAACATCCACGAGAGGAGCCCCGGTTTCCTGGGCGGCGGTGCGTCCATGCGGATGACGCCATAGGGACAGTAGCGGACGCAATTGCCGCAGCCGATGCAGCTGTCGTTGATCGAGACCTCGCCATCGGGTCCGCGCTGGATGGCGTTGGGCGGACAATCCGTCATGCAGTGCGGATGCTCGCAGTGCCGGCAGGAGGTGGGCACGTGCAGATAGGCGAAGGTGCGCCCGGCCTCGCGATCGAGCCGGGACAGCCCGTCGTGGCTGTCGGCGCAGGCCTTTTCGCAATTGTCGCAGCCGACGCACAGCCGCTCGTCGATGAGCAGCACGTCGGTTGCCTCGCCCACGCCCTGATCCATCAGGAAGGAGGCGACCTCGGAATAGAGATCGACCGCGCCCGAGAAGCGGTGTTTCTGCTCCTCGATGAAGCTGTTGAGCGCGCGCCGGGCGGACATCTCGGCGAGCGTGCGCGCCCGCAGTTCCGGATTCCGGTCGAACAGCGCCCGGAACGCGGCGCCGTCCAGCCGCACAACCTCGGAGCGGATCGCAGCACGGACGGTCGCAGTGCGCGGGCCGCCTTCGAGCACGGCCATCTCGCCGAAATAGGAGCCGGCGGGCAGGTAGTTGAGGAACACCGGCTTGCCGCCGATATTCTTTTCGACGACGCAGGATCCGCGGCGGATGATGTAGAGGTGGCTGTCGTCCGAGCCCTCGCTGATGATCGCAGCGCCCGCGCGGACGGTTTCGACCTTGGCAGCTTCGAGGACCGGGGCGACGTCGGCTTCCTCGAGGCCGGACCGGAAGATCTGCAGCAGCAGGCGGGTCAGCGTGATCCGTTCAACCTCGGCCCGCGCCTCTGGAACCGTGCCGATCAGTTTGAGGGCCGCGTTGCGCGGCAGCTCCACCAGGGTTGAGAACGCGGCGGCGCGCACCGTTGCGCCGCGGCGCCGGCCGGAAATCAGCCCGACTTCGCCGACGATCGAGCCGGCCTCGATGCGGGCCGTTCGTCGTGGCGGGCCGGCGTCTACCTCTACTTCGACTGCGCCTTCGGCAATCGCGAACAGCGAGGCGCCGACATCGTTCTTCACGAAAATCGTCTCGCCCGGCTGGAACTGGCGGACGTTTGCATCGAGCAGCAGCTCGCGCATCTGGAGCGGCGACACCGGCCGGAAGATCGAGACGGATTCGCGCAGGAAGGCGATCCACTCCGACACGCTGCGGGCCGGGACGAGACCATCGACGATGCGCTCCAGGATCGGCTCGTCCGCAGGCTTCAGATCGTGGTTGCCCGCTATGAACTCGATCACGTCATGCCCCTGGTTGAGGCAATGCTTGATGAGCGGGTAGCCGGCCAAGGCGCCGATCACATAGAGACCGGGAACGCTGGATTCATATTGCGGTGACAGCGCCGGAAACGCCTCGCGCGAGTCCGAGGTGAAGGCGACGCCGGCCTTTTCCACGAAGGCGCGGGGCGGCGCCGACCCCATTCGGGCAATCACGCGGTCGCAGCGGAGCCGCGCCTCGCCGTCGCGCGTGTCGACCACCATGTGCCCCGGCTCCAGCCGGTTCGGCGTGGTCTCGGTCAATATGTCCAGCCGGCCGGCATCGCGCGCGGCCATGAGCGCCTTCACATTCGCATCCTTGGCCTTTGCGAAATCCGCCGAGCGGTTGAGGATGGCGACCCGGTTGCCCTGCGCCGGATCGGCGACGAGGCCGAGCGCATTCTCGATGCCGGCATCGCCCGACCCGACGACGATGATGTGCTCATCCAGATATTCCGTGGGATCGTCGAGCGTGTACTGGACAAGCGGCGTGCCCGGTGCGCCGATCCCTTGCGCGCGCAACAGGTTGGGATTGCCCTGCGTGCCGATGGCGAGGACGACATGGGCCGCGCGGAGCGTCGAACCGTCGGCAAGGGCGAGCTGGAAGTCACCCTGTGCGCCCGTGATCGCAGTCACCTCGGCATTGAAGCGGACCGTGATCTCCGCCGCTGCGGCGTCGGCATCCCATTGCGCCAGAATGGCTTCGCGCTTGCCGGCCTCGAAGGCGACATCGGCGCGCAGCAGCAGCTGCGCGGGCGTTGCCATCACATGCTTGCCCTTCTGGTAGCGGAAGATGGTGTCGGAGAGATGGTCGGTCTTTTCCAGGAGGACATGCC
>JBKBXK010000207.1:0-4176 GCA_046314095.1 Thermaurantiacus sp.
CGGGGGGGCGTTTCGGGGAAGCGCATCGTGCAACTCTTGAGCCACACGTCATAGACCGGGTGCCGCATCGGATTGAGTGACGGGCTTTCGGCGAACAGCCAGCCCGAGAAGATCATCCGCGACTGCGCGTCACCTGCGCCACGCCGGTGCTGGCGGGGTGTCTCTGCAACCTGCACGAACGCGCCCGACTGGAGCGGCCGCTCCCACGGGGCGGTCCGCTCGCAGGTGCGCATGACGCCGGAAATGTCGCCAAAGCGGAATCGTTCTCCCGGCTTGAGCGTGAAGAACTCCGTGCGGCCGAGCCGCTTGTCGAGAACGCCGATCACCGCCTCGCGCCCGTCGGCGGCAGGCGCTGCCGGTGCGGACAATGCTGCCGGCTGCGCGCCCTGGCGCACAGGTGCCACTTCCGTCTGTGCAATGGCAGGCGCGGCGACCAGGGCGAGCGCGCAGACGCCGGCAGCTCGCAGGTCAGGCATCGGGCTCCCAGGCGCGATAGTCGGCGGCGGCCGGCGCGCGGACGCCCCCCGCGCGCAACGCTCCGCTTGGAAGCTCGACCGCGGCCGTGCCGGTGGGGTTCGGCCGCCAGGACCGTTCCCATGCCTTGGCCGGCAGCGGCACCTCGGTCGGCGGATCGGCCCGGCTGTGGTGCAGCCAGAGATGCCATTCCGGCGGCACGCGGCTGGAATCGGTCTCGCCGTTGTAGACCACCCAGCGACGCTCTCCGTTGCGGCTTTGGTAATAGACATTGCCATCGCCATCCCGGCCGACTTCGCGCCCACCGAACCGGGTATCGAGCCAGGTACCGAGTGTCGGCCCGTTCCACCATGTGAAGAGGGTGCTGAGAACGCCCATGACGCCTCCCTACCGGCGCCGGCCGCCGGCGCCAAGGGCCGCATCGCCCCAGCGCACCCGGTCTCCGGGACGGAGGCCGATGCGCGCCGCCTCGCCGGCCTTCAGCTCCAGGACTGCCGCGACCGGGCCTTCCGACGGGATCATCGCTTCGGACAGCGGGACCGCCCGCTCGGCGATGTTGCGCACGCGCCCATCTGCGCCGATGAAGATGATGTCCAGCGAAACGAACGTGTTGCGCATCCAGAAGGCGGCCGGCCGGGCCGGCCGCATGGGAAAGAGCATGCCGCTGTCGGCGGCCATTTCTGTCCGGAACATCATGCCCTTTTCCTGCTGGGCCGGCGTTTCCGCCACCTCGATCCGGTAGCGATGCGTGCGCCCGTCACGAGTCTCGATGGCAAGCGGAACCACCTTGAGGCCGCGATTCGGCTCGCCGGCGGCAAAGGCCCGAAGGCCCGCGAACGGATCCTGCTGGGCGACGGCCGGCAGGGGCGCGACGGAAGCCGCAATAGCGATCGCCAATGCAGCGGTGCGCGCTGTCTCAAGCCTGGGGGGCAAGCAGCTCCACTGCCAGCGCGCCGCGCGGGCCGTTCTCGATTCGCGCCCCCAGCCGTTGCCCCGGCTCCAGAATCTCGTGTCCTGCACGGCGAACTGTCTCCATGTGCACGAAGGCCTGGGTGAACCCGTCGGCCAGCAGCAGGAATCCATAGCCCTTGGCCCGGTTGAACCAGCGCACCTGAACCGGCTCGAAACCATCGGGCAGCGGGCCCTCGGGAGCCGATGGCGGCAATGGCTCCGCAACCGCTGTCTCGACCGGCTCCACTGCAACCAGCGACACCGCCTGCCGGCCGCGCGACCCTTCGCGGACAAGTGCCGTGACACGGGCACCCGGAACCAGCGCCCGCGCGCCATCGCCATCGAGCAGGCTGTAGTGGAGCAGCACGTCGCCTTCGGCGTCTTCGGGGACGAAGAAGCCATAGCCGCGCAGCATGTCGAACCACTTGACCACGCCAGACAGGGTTACCAGCGGGCTGGCGGCCGGGACCTCGCCGGAGCCGAGCCCCACACTGTCTTCTGCGCCCTGCTTCATCCCTGCCCCGACTTTCCCAACCCAGAGGCGGAAGCTAACAGATGGCTGGGCGTGGGAAAAGCCTTGCCGCGGCGCGGCTTGCGCGCTGCAGCATCGGGCGCACGGAAAGGCGAAGCTTATGGAACTGAAGGGGGAAGTCCGCATCGCGGCGGAGCGCGAAAAGGTGTGGCAGGCGCTGAACGACCCGGAGGTGCTGGCCCGTTCCATCGATGGAGTCGAGCGGCTGGAAGCAAGCGGCGAGAACCGTTTCGAAGGATCGATGAAGGCGAAGGTCGGCCCGGTGCGGGCGACCTTCAAGGGCGTCGTCGAGCTGTCCAACATCGACCCGCCCAACGGCTACACGCTTTCCGGCGAAGGGTCGGGAGGGGTCGCCGGCTTTGCAAAGGGCTCTGCCGACATCGGGCTCGAAGACACGGGCGACGGGGCGACGCTCTTGCGCTACGCCGTGCAAAGCCAGGTCGGCGGCAAGCTGGCCCAGCTTGGCAGCCGGCTCGTCGAGGGTGCTGCCAGGAGCTACGCCGAGAGCTTTTTCACCAACTTCCGCGCGATCGTCGAAGGGCCGGCAGACGCCGCACCGGCAAGCCCAGCGCCGGCAGCGCCCGAAAGCGCCCGCGAGGATGTCGAGACGATGCTTGCCGACGAAGAGCGCAGCGGCGGCATCCCGCCGCTTGTCTGGGCGGGCGTGCTCGCGATCGTGATCCTGCTGCTGGTGGCATGGCTGCTGCGGGGCTGAGCGGAGACATGGCTGGAACGGACGAGCTCGGGCGCCTGCTTGCCGCAGCGCAGGCGTGGCGCGGCGCGCCGGTGGGGCTGGCCACCGTCATCCGCACCTGGGGCTCGGCGCCGCGGCGGGTTGGAGCGCATCTGCTCATGCGTGCCGATGGCCTGTTCGAAGGCTCGGTCTCGGGTGGCTGTGTCGAAGGCGCGGTGATGGAGGCGCTGGCGCGCCGGATCGAGACCGGCGGCGGCGAGGTGCTGCACTTCGGCGTGGCCGACGAGACCGCCTGGGAGGTTGGGCTCGCCTGCGGGGGCGAGATCGACGTTCTGGTGCAGGCCGTCGACGAGACCGGCTTTCCCCCTGCCCTGTTCGACCGGCTCGCCAGCGCGCGTGCTGCTGGCGAGACGCTGAGCCTTGCAACCGATCTGGCGCGCGGCTGCACGGCGGAGGGCAGCGAAGGTGACTTCGTTCACCGCTATGACCCGCCGCTGCGCCTCATGCTGGTGGGCGCCGTTCACATCGCCCAGGCGCTGGTGCCGATTGCCGAGGCGCTTGGCTATGCGGCGCTGGTGGTGGATCCGCGCACGCGCTTTGCCGCCGCCGCACGCTTTCCCGGCCTGGAGGTCAACACAAGCTGGCCGGACGAAGCGCTTCTGGAATGGCGGCCCGATGCTGCCTCCGCCATCGTCACCCTCACCCACGACCCCAAGCTCGACGACCCGGCCCTGGAGGCCGCGCTTCGCTCGCCGGCCTTCTATGTCGCGGCGCTGGGGAGCCGGAAGACCCACGCCGCGCGGCGCGAGCGGCTGCTCGCCAGAGGTCTTGCGGAACCGGATCTCGACCGCATCCACGGGCCGGCGGGCCTGGCCATCGGCGCCGCCAATCCGGCCGAGATCGCGCTTTCCGTGGCAGCCGAGATGGTGAAGGCCTGGCGCAGCCGATGATGTTTGGCGAACTGCCGCTGGCCGAGGCGGAGGGTGCAGTCCTTGCCCATGCCGTGCTGCTGGCCGGCCGCCGGGTGCCGAAAGGAAGCCTTGTCGATGCAGGCCTCATCGAGGCCGCGCGCGCCGAGGGGTTGGACCGCCTTTGGGTGGCGCGCGCCGGGCCGGAAGATGTCCACGAAGCGGACGCGGCCGCCCGGGTCGGCAGCGCGCTTGCCGGGCCCGGAGTCGAGGCGCGCCCGCCGGTCCACGGCCGGGTCAATCTGCACGCCGCGCGTGCAGGCCTGTTCCGATGCGACCCGGCCGCGATCCGCGCTGCCAATCTCACCGGGGATGCAGTGGCGATCTCGACGCTTCCGCCCTTCACCCCGGTTGTCGAAGGGCAGATGCTGGCGACAATCAAGCTCATCCCCTTCTCCGTATCGAGCGACGTTCTGGCCGCAGCCACGCCGCCCGCGCCCATCGAGGTCCACCCCTGGCGAACAGGGCTTCGCGTAACCCTGATCGCCACAACATGGCCTGGAACGACTGCAAAGGCACTCGCCCGGAGCCGCGATGTCTCGGCCGGCCGGCTGGCC
>JBKBXK010000208.1:0-4174 GCA_046314095.1 Thermaurantiacus sp.
GCCTCGTAGAAGAATTTGGTGAGATAACCGACCGAGTAGGCGGTCAGCGCATAGACACCGGCGATCGTGCCAAGGCCCACGGCCGCCACGAACAGCAGGGCCCACACGATCGACGGTATGGCGCGCCAGACATTGAGCGCTGCGCGCACCGGCATGCCAACCAGTCGCGGGGCGACGTTGCGCGCTGCCAGCGCCGAAAGGGGCAATGCGACGACAACGGCAAGCGCCGTGCCGATCACGGCCATGCGCAGCGTCTCCACCAAAGACCCAACAAGGTCGCCCCAGGGCACTTCGGAAAGTTCCGACGGTGTGGGAACCAGCCGGGCAAGGAAAGCGAATGCAGCGCCAGCAGCATTGTCGTTCCGGGCGTCTGGCGCGATGAGGACGCCTGCCGAAAGCGCAAGTGCCAGTGCTCCGCCCAGCCACAACCCCCATCCCGGCACCTTTCTCCCGGTCGGCACCGCACCGGTTGCAGCCCCCGCCGCGGCGCCAGCATCGCGCGCGCGCGGCGCTTCACCGCGCCGCTGTTCGGAGATGATCCGGCCGTGGCGCATCTCGACGATCCGGTCGGCATGCGCCTCGGCGAGATCATGGTCGTGCAGGACGGATATGAGCGTGAGGCTCCGCTCACGCCGCAAATCGTCCAGAAGCGCCATGATGGCAGCGGCGTTCTCGGGGTCGAGGCTTGCGACCGGTTCGTCGGCAAGAAGGATCTCCGGATCCTGCATCAGCGCCCGGGCGATCGCGACCCGCTGCGCCTCGCCGCCAGAGAGTGTCCGCACCGGGGCATGCAGCCGGTGGCCAAGCCCCACGCGTGCCAAAAGCGCTTCGGCACGCGTCCGCTCGGCATCCGGAAAGCGGACCGAGCGGGAGAAAGACAGGCGGCCAAGGCTGCCATGAAGAACATTGCGCAGTGCCGAGGCGCGCGGCACCAGCCGCAGATCCTGGTGAATCCGTGCCGTGCGGCCCACAAGCTCCACCCGGCCGCCAGTCGGTGCCTCCTGCCGTGCCAGAACTGCCAAAAGGCTGGATTTGCCCGATCCGGACGGGCCTATCACGCACATATGCTCACCGGCGGCCACATCCAGGCTGACCCTGTCGAGTGCCTGCACCCGGTCGCTTGCGCCATCGAACGCCAGCGACAGTTCGGTCACGCGCACCGCGGGCGGCGCCGGGCGGGCGGCGAGCGCCTGATGCACCTGACCGGTCAAGCGCCGACCAGCCCCTTGATCGGAAGCCCGGTCATTTCGATCGCCTGAACGGTGGCGCGGGCATGACGGCCCGGGTCAACCACCCGCAGGCTCGAGGCGCCGTAGACGTCGGAGAGCAGCCCCGGATCGCTCCGCGAAACCGCGAGCAAGGCCTCGCGGATCGACGACTTGGTGCGCGCGTCGAGGCCGCCCCGCACAGCCACAACATGCGTTGGAACGCCTGGCGTTCGTGCAAGGATCCGAAGCTCCCGCTGCCGCTCCTCCGGGAGGTAGGTCGCGCGCCGCGGACCTTCGACCGTGTAATCCGAAACAGCCGCGACGTCCGCGCGACCGGCAAGCAGTTGCTCCAGCGCCTGGGTATAGCCGCCGGCATAGGAAACGGATCGAAACGCATGTTCGGGCGGCTGGCCCTTTCGGAGCATCCCTTCGCGCACCATCCGCGCGTAGGGAAACACATAGCCGGATGTCGAGGTGTTGCTTGTAAAGGCCATGCGCAGCGATTTCGCGTTGCGCTTCAAGTCGTCGAACGTGCGGAGCGGACTGTCGACAGGAACAACGAAGACACTGTCATAGTCGGTGCGCTCGCGTCCCCGGGTGTCTGTCCGCACTTCAGCGAGCAACAATTCCGCCCCGCCGTCCCGTTGCGCCAGGAGATAGGGCAGCGACGAGACCCATGCGGCATCCGCGCGGCGCGAAACCAGCGCCTGCACGGTGGCGGCGTAGGCAAGTGGGATGAGCACATCCACCTTGCGGCCGAGCCGTTGCGACAGCGCGGCCGACATGCGATCAGCTGCCGCCTTGATGCCCGCGGGGTCTTTCTGCGGCTGGAAAGCGAACACGAGCGGCGGCGGCTGGGTGAAGACCGGCCCCGCGACGGCGAGTGCGGCACCTCCGAGCACGAGATGGCGGCGGGAGAAGACGGTCATGGCAACTCCTATTGAGAACGAGTTGCAGCTAACGCTGTCGCCCGGCGTGTGCAAGTGGTGCGCGGTTATTGAAGGGCTTGTTGCGCTGCAATTCGCTGCTGCCGCCGCTGCCGAGGCCGCACAGCTGGCGACGCTTCCGCAGGGGCCTCAGTCTTGTCTGCGCGACACCGCCGAAGTTCCACGTGCAACTGAACTGCAAAAATGAACGGCCTTGATGGTCGGGGAGACAGGATTCGAACCTGCGACCCTCTGCTCCCAAAGCAGATGCGCTACCAGGCTGCGCCACTCCCCGATGCGACGCCGACCTAGCGGGAAGGCCCGCGCTCGGCAACTCGCCCGCGCACCTTGCCAGAATGAAAGCTGCCGTTCACCTTCGAAGGCCTATGGTCAAGCCCATGATGAATCGGTTCGAGTCCAGCTTCGAGGTGCTGCGGCAGCGCCAGTTCAATCCGCTCGCTGCAGCAGTCGCGCTCCTGCTGCTTTCTGCCTGCGCCACTCCTTTTCAGGCCACGCTCACACGCTATCATGCGCCCGAGGGCCTTGCGCCCGGCCAAAGCTTCGTCGTTGCTCCCGCGAATCCAGACCGCGCCGACTCGCTCGAGTTCGCCACCTATGCAGCCCATCTGTCGCGCAACCTGGTCGCGAAGGGGTTCCGCGAAGCCGCCTCGGCCGAACAGGCCGATCTCGTCGCCCGCTTTGCCTATGGAATTGGCCCGCCGCGCGACCGAATCGGCACACGTCCGGGCCCGGCCTTTTCGTCGTGGGGCTGGTATGGTCGGCCCTTCTGGGGTCCCGGCTGGCACCCGTGGATTGGTTCGCGGTTTTACGATCCCTTCTGGGGCACCGGCTTCGGACCGACGGAAGTCTACTCCTTCACCGAGTTTCCGGCCTTCGCGGAACTGGACATCGCCCCCGCCCAGGGCCGTCGCAACGTCTTTGAAGGCCGGGCGGAATCCGCCTCCCGCCAAGGCGGCGCGCCGGGCGTTGTGCCGAAGTTGATTGATGCACTGTTCGTCGATTTCCCCGGAACCTCCGGCGAAGTGCGCCGCGTCCAGGTTGCCGACGAACGGTAGCCCGCCGCGGATCGCGCCTGAGGCCGGTCCTTTGCTACTGTGCCTGGGGTCTGGCCCGACCCCTTAGGAGGCATGAGTGGACAGGTGCAGGCGGGCGTGGTGATATCCGCCGATGGCCGATGCGCCCGTGCCCGACACCTACCTGGTGGTCATCGATTCGACCGCTGAACGGCGCCGCGCGCTCCGCTACGGGGCGTTGAGGGCGGCCCGCACCGGCGGGCGCCTGCTTCTTCTGCACGTTATCCAGCCGGCCAACTTTGTGCAGTGGGGCGCTATCGAGGCCGACATGGAGGCCGAGGCGCGCGAGGAAGCCGAGGCCCTTCTCGCCCAGTCCGCAGCGGAGGCAACGGCGCTGCTCGGGACGCCTCCGGAAACCCTGCTGCGCCATGGCGCCCCAGCAGAGGAGATCCTGGCCTCCATCAACGCGCAAGGCCGCATCCGCGCCCTGATCCTCGCGGCGGGGACAAGGGGACGACCCAATCCGCTCATCGAGCATTTCTCGAGCGACAAGGCAGCGCAGCTTCCGTGTCTGCTCACGATCATTCCAGCTTCGCTTTCCGACGAGGCACTGGACCGGCTTGCCTGATCCGGCGCCGCGGCTTGATTGCTGGTCGGCACGCCGCCACATGACGGCCGGAGTTTGTCCAGACCCGGAGGCCAGATGCTGATCGAGACCGAACGCACCCCGAATCCCGACACGCTGAAGTTCCTTCCCGATCGCCCCGTGTCGCCGGGCGCGCCCCGGGATTTCGCGACACCCGAGGATGGGGAAACCTCGCCGCTCGCGCGAGCCCTGTTTTCTTTGGGAGACGTGGAGCGCGTATTCCTGGGGGAGGATTTCGTGACGGTGACCCGCGCGCCGGGTGCTGCCGATTGGGCGGAGCTTACGCCTCGGCTCCTTGAGGTGATGGTCGACGTGTTCGCGTCCGGCCAGCCGGTTGCCGGAGAGGCGCGCGGAGACGAT
>JBKBXK010000209.1:0-4171 GCA_046314095.1 Thermaurantiacus sp.
TGCCCGCCAATGCCAGCCTTGCCGAAGCGGTCGCGCTGATGGCGGCCGGCGGCTTTCGCCATGTCCCGCTGGTTGGCGACAGCGGTGACCTCGTCGGCATGCTGAGCGCAACCGACATCCTCGCCCATCTCGGCAACAATGCGATCGACCTCGGGCTGGCGATCGCGCGGGCACCCGATGCTCGGAGCCTCGCCGCCGCAGCCCGGCGCATCCCCGACAGTTTCGCTGCCATGGCACGCAGCGGGATGCAGCCAGGCCAGATGGCAAGGCTGATATCCGCGCTCGGCGAAGCGACGCATCGCCGTGCGGCGCATCTGGCCGAGGGCGAGCTGGGGAAGCCACCCGTTCCCTATGCGCTCGTCGTCCTGGGTTCGCTCGCCCGCGAGGAGCAGCTGCTCGGATCGGATCAGGACAATGGGCTGGTCATCGCCGACACGCTCGACACTGCCGGAGAGGCCTATTTCGCGGCGCTTGGAGCACGGATCTCCGATCTTCTCGATGCCAGCGGCTTTGTCTACTGCAAGGGCGGCATCATGGCCGCGAATGTCGGGCAGCGCCTGACGCTGGCGCAGTGGAATGCCCGCTATGACCGCTGGATCAACCGGCCCGACGAAGACGCGATCCTCAGGGCAACAATCTTTTTCGACATGCGCTGCGTCTGGGGCGATGCCGCGCTGGTGCGCGCGCTCCACCAGCAAACCGTTGCGGCAGCAGCAGGCAATCGCATCTTCATCAGCCATCTTGCGCGCGACGCGCTGCGCGCCAGGGTGCCGCTGGGGATCTTCCGCAACCTGGTGCTCGATCGCAGCGCATCGGGCGAGAAGGTGTTCGATGCCAAGGCCCAGGCCGTGATGCCCATCGTCGATATCGCCCGCACCCACGCACTGGCGCATGCTGTTCTGCCGGTGGGCACGGTCCCCCGTTTGCAGGCGCTGGCCGACCTCGGCCACATGGCCCGCGACGACAGCGAAAGCCTGATCGACGCGCTGGCATTCGTGAACGAACTGCGTATCGCGCACCAGGCGGCACAGGCGGGGGCAGGGCGGCCCGCAGACAATGCGATTGCACCCGACACCCTGTCTCCCCTGGAGCGCGAGCATCTGAAGGATTGTTTCGCGGTGGTCCGGCGGATGCTGGATGCCCTGCGCCGCAACCTTGCCGGCGGCATTGCCTGAATGCTGGCCGACTGGCGCTTCCAACGCGGCCTGAAACAGCTGGCGCAAAGCCGTGCAGACATTCTTGAAGCCTATGCCGCCGCACAATGGCCCAGTCGGTCCGCCCCGGCGAGGTCGGCCCGGTTTCTCGCGCTCGACTTCGAACTGGACGGGTTGAAAGCCGACGCACATCTGCTTCAGGCCGGCTGGATACCGTTCACGGCCGATGGCATCAGCCTTGGCCAGGCCCGGGTGTTCGATATCCGCTCCTCGAGGCGGCTGGAGGACGCGGCGGTCACGACCCACGGCATCGGCGAACAGCGGGCGAGGCGGGGCACGCCGCTCTCAGAGGTGCTCGCCGCGCTGCTTGCTGACCTCGCCGGCCGGGTGCTGGTCGCGCACTGTGCGGCGATCGAACGGCGGGCATTGCTGCGCGCCGCGCGCAATCTCCACGGCGTCGCGCTGCCCGTGCGAAGCCTGTGCACCTTGGCGATGGAACGGCATCTCGCGCCCAACCTCGTGGGGGGCGAGGCCTATCGACTGGGGCCGTCGCGGCAACGGCGGGGGCTGCCCGCCTATGCCGCGCACGACGCCTTGACCGATGCACTCGCGGCCGGAGAGCTGTTCCTTGCGCAGCTGCTGGAGCTTCCCGCCGATACGCGCCTCGGCCGGCTGGAGAGGCTGGCGTTCCACCATTAGACCAATGTCGCGCTCCCCGAAGGACGCACCGTCTCCTAGCCTTTCCCCACGTTGCCGAAGATGGGCGCAAAGTCGGGAAGGGGATTGGCATATGCTCCAGGAGACCAGCGAAGGCGAAACCAACGCAGCGGAAGGCGCCTACTGGCGAGAGAACATCCGCCTGTTGATCGCGCTCATGAGCATCTGGTTTGCCTGTTCTTTCGGCGCCGGTATCCTGTTCCGCGGTTTTCTCGACCAATTCATGCTGGGTGGTTATCCGCTTGGCTTCTGGTTCGCCCAGCAGGGTTCGATCTACATCTTCATTGCGCTGATCATCTTCTACGTCGTCCGAATGCGGCGGATCGAGCGCAAGTTTGACCTTGACGATTGAGGGGGGCGGGCCATGGACACCCAGACACTGATCTATCTGTTCGTCGGCGCCAGTTTCGCGCTCTATATCGGGATCGCGCTGTGGGCGCGCGCGGGCTCCACCAAGGAATTCTATGTCGCCGGCGGCGGGGTCAACCCGGTCGTGAACGGCATGGCGACGGCGGCCGACTGGATGAGCGCGGCCAGCTTCCTCTCGATGGCGGGTCTCATTGCCTTCATGGGCTATGACGGCTCGGTCTACCTCATGGGCTGGACAGGCGGCTATGTGATGCTGGCGCTGCTGCTGGCGCCATATTTGCGCAAGTTCGGCCAGTTCACTGTCCCCGATTTCATCGGCACGCGCTATTACTCGAACACCGCGCGTGTTGTTGCTGTGATTTGCCTGATTTTCATCAGCTTCACCTATATCGCCGGGCAGATGCGCGGGGTCGGGATCGTATTCTCCCGGTTCCTCGATGTGCCGATCGATCTGGGCGTCATCATCGGGATGGGCATCGTGTTCGTCTATGCCGTGCTGGGCGGGATGAAGGGCATCACCTACACCCAGGTCGCCCAATATTGTGTGTTGATATTCGCTTACATGGTGCCCGCCTTTTTCATCAGCTTCATGCTCACGAACAACCCCATCCCGCAACTGGGCCTGGGGTCGACGCTGAATGACGGCTCGGGCCTCTATGTGCTTCAGAAGCTGGACCTCGTGCTCACCGATCTGGGCTTTTCCGCTTATACCGCCGGCAACAAGTCAATGATCGATGTCTTCTGCATCACCGGCGCGCTCATGGTCGGAACTGCAGGCCTGCCGCATGTCATCGTCCGCTTCTTCACCGTGCCGAAGGCCTCCGATGCCCGCAAGTCGGCGGGCTGGGCGCTCGTGTTCATTGCGCTCCTCTACACGACCGCCCCGGCCGTTGCGGCCTTTTCCCGGCTGAACCTGATCGAGACCATCAACGAGACTCCGTATGTGAGCGCACCGGCATGGTTCAAGAACTGGGAGGCCAATGATCTGATCGCCTGGAAGGACAAGAACGAAGACGGCCGGATGCAGATCCGCAAGGGCGATGCCTTCAAGGGCAAGCCGGAGTTCGCGGAAGGCACCGGTGCCGCTGGCCAGCGCCTGCTGCGCAACGATCCGGTGGCTGACAATGACAATGAGGTCTATGTCGACAACGACATCATCGTCCTCGCCAACCCCGAAATCGCCAATCTGCCCGGCTGGGTCGTCGCCCTCGTTGCGGCAGGCGGCCTGGCTGCGGCCCTCTCCACTGCGGCCGGGCTTCTGCTGGTGATTTCAAGCTCCATCAGCCACGATCTCCTGAAGAAGACATTCCGGCCGGATATCTCGGAACGGGGCGAGCTTGTGGCCGCGCGGGTTGCCGCAACGGCAGCCATACTGGTGGCAGGCTATCTGGGCATCTACCCGCCGGGGTTCGTGGCCCAGGTCGTTGCCTTCGCCTTCGGGCTGGCGGCCGCCTCGCTGTTCCCGGTCATCTTCATGGGCATCTTCTCCAAATCCATGAACAAGGAAGGGGCAATCGCCGGAATGATTTCCGGGTTGGCCTTCACCTTCGGCTATATCCTCTACTTCAAGTTCCTCGTCCCCCCGGCCATGAATGTCTCGGAAAACTGGTTCCTCGGCATCTCGCCCGAAGGCATTGGCGTTGTCGGCATGGTGATCAACTTCGCGGTCGCAATCGGGGTCTCGCGGATGACCAAGAGCCCGCCGGTTGAAATCCGCCGGCTGGTGGATTCGATCCGCGTGCCCCGCGGCGCTGCACAGGCACACGCGCACTGATCCCTGCTGGGCGGGGCAAGACCGGAAAGCGGGGGGCGGTGCCGGGTGGCGCCGCCCCCCAGTCGCTTGAACCGCCTGCCCGTTCCGCGAGCGTCCCGGGTCGGGCGGGGTGTTCTGGCTGCTGTTTGCTGCTGGCATTGCTGCTGCGGGGATCTAT
>JBKBXK010000210.1:0-4163 GCA_046314095.1 Thermaurantiacus sp.
CACCGCGCCTCCGGGTTCGGACGGCCCGTCTTCCGGGATCGCGACCGGGATGAGCTGCAGCGCCGTCGGCTGCTGGACCAGCGCCGAGCGGAACTTCGAGAAAAACAGGGTGGCGACATCGAATGCGCCGTCCTCGAAAAGGGCGAGCACGCGCCCGGCGACATCATCTGCCTGCTCAAAGCCGATGCCGCGAAAGACCGAGGTGTCATAATGGTCGAGAACCCGGTCGGGAAAGGTGCGGATGATGCCGGCACGCGCCTTGCGGCCGACCGTCAGGAACTTCACCGTCCTGCCTTCGGCCAGAAGCCTGTCGGCGTGCTGGCGCGCGGCCTTGACGATGTTCGAGTTGAAGGCGCCGCACAGGCCGCGATCGGCTGCCATCACGACGAGAAGATGCACCTGGTTGTTCCCCGTCCCGGCCAGCAGCCGGGGCGCGGTGTCGCTATCCCCCACGCGACGGGCAAGGTTCGCGACCACCGCCTCGAGCCGCTCGGCATAAGGACGCGCGGCCTCGGCGGCTTGCTGTGCGCGCCTGAGCTTGGCGGCCGCCACCATCTGCTTGGCCTTGGTGATCTTCTGGGTCGACTTGACCGAGGTGATCCGGACCTTGAGTTCCTTGAGGGTTGCCACCGACGACGCGCCTCAGGCGAAGGTCTTGGCGAAGCTGTCGAGCGCCGCTTTCAGGAGCGCCCTCGTTTCGTCGGAAAGGTCGCCGCTGGACCGGATCGTCTGAAGCACGCCACCATGCTCGGCCCGCATGTAGGCAAGCATCATTTCCTCGAACCGGCCGACATCGGCAACCGGCAGCTGATCCAGGTAGCCGTTGGTGCCGGCGAAGATGGAGACGACCTGCTCTTCCACCGGCATCGGCGCGAACTGTTTCTGCTTCAGAAGCTCGGTGAGCCGCGCGCCGCGGTTCAGCAACTTCTGGGTGGCGGCATCGAGGTCAGAGCCGAACTGGGCGAAGGCGGCCATTTCCCGATACTGGGCGAGCTCCAGCTTGATGGAGCCAGCGACCTTCTTCATCGCCTTGGTCTGCGCTGCCGAGCCGACACGAGAGACCGAGAGGCCGACATTGATGGCCGGCCGGACGCCCTGGTAGAACAGGTTGGATTCCAGGAAGATCTGGCCATCGGTGATCGAGATCACGTTGGTCGGGATATAGGCGGAGACATCGCCGCCCTGCGTTTCGATCACGGGAAGGGCGGTCAGCGAGCCCGCGCCATTGTCCTTGTTCATCTTCGCCGCGCGCTCGAGCAGGCGGGAGTGGAGATAGAAGACGTCGCCCGGATAGGCCTCGCGACCCGGCGGGCGGCGGAGCAGCAGCGACATCTGCCGATAGGCGACCGCCTGCTTGGAAAGATCGTCATAGACGATGACCGCATGCATGCCGTTGTCGCGGAAATACTCGCCCATCGTGCAGCCGGTGTAGGGCGCGAGAAACTGCAGTGGCGCCGGTTCTGAAGCAGTGGCGGCGACGACGATGGAATATTCCATCGCGCCATTTTCCTCGAGAATGCGGACGACCTGCGCCACGGTCGAGCGCTTCTGCCCCACGGCCACATAGATGCAGTAGAGCTTTTTCGATTCATCATCGCCAGCGTTCAGCCCGCGCTGGTTGATGAAGGTGTCGATCGCAACCGCGGTCTTGCCCGTCTGCCGGTCGCCGATGATGAGCTCGCGCTGGCCGCGCCCGACCGGCACCAGCGCGTCCAGTGCCTTGAGGCCGGTCTGCACCGGTTCGTGCACCGAGGTGCGGGGGATGATGCCGGGTGCCTTCACCTCCACGCGCCGCCGCTCGGCCGCCTCGATCGGCCCCTTGCCATCGATGGGATTGCCAAGCGCATCCACCACCCGGCCAAGCAGGCCCTTGCCGACCGGCACGTCGACGATGGTGCCCGTGCGCTTGACGGTGTCGCCTTCCTTGATCTCTGTGTCGGCGCCGAAGATCACGACGCCGACATTGTCGCTCTCCAAGTTGAGCGCCATGCCTTTCACGCCACCGGGGAACTCGACCATCTCGCCGGCCTGCACCTTGTCGAGGCCATGGACGCGGGCGATCCCGTCGCCAACCGACAGGACCTCGCCCACCTCGGCCACTTCGGCTGCGGCATCAAAGCCCGCAATCTGCTCGCGAATGACGCGGGAGATCTCCGAGGGGCGGATGTCCATGTTCAACCTTTCATCTGCTGGGCCAGCCGTTCGAGGCGGGTCCGGATACTGCTGTCGATCTGGGTGCTTCCGACGCGGACGACGAGGCCGCCGAGGATCGTGGGATCGACCGTGATGGCGAGCCGCATGTCGGAGCCGGTGCGCGTCTTCAACTGGTGCTTCAGCTCGTCCTGTTGCGCATCGGAGAGCGGGTGGGCCGCGCGAACCTGGGCTGTCTGCAGGCCTTCGAGGGCATCGACCCGCGCCTCGAAGGCGGCGATGATGCGCGGAAGCGCGGCAAGGCGCCGGTTGCGCCCAACAACCCCAAGAAACCTGCGAACCAGCGCGGGCAGGCCAAGCTCTTCGCTGACCGCCAGGACCGCTGCCTGGGCCCCGTCCACCTGCCGGCCCGATATCAGCCGGCCGAACTCGGGCACGGTCGCGATGGCTTCTCCCAGGCCTGTCAGCGCGGCGCGCGTCTCGGCAAGCGCCTTCTCCTCGCGCGCAAGGTCAAAAAGGGCAGCCGCGTAGCGGCCGGGGAGGCCATCCGCCGCAATCGACCGCGTCCGTTCGCTCAAGATATCGCCCTCTGTCGTGCCGGGCCGCGCACCCGGAAGAAACCTCTCGGCAGCGTGCTCCGGCGAAAGTCCGTCTCGCACGCTACCATGGCGGAAGGAGCGCAAAAGGCTGCCGCCCCCGCGCGGGGTGGGCGTTAGCATGGGGGTTTCGGCTCCGCAAGCGGCCCTGCTGCGGTGCAGCGAGGCCGGTCAGGCGCGCTCTGGCCGATGCCTGCGCAGCACCAGATAGACGGCGCCAGCGCCACCATGGCGGGGATGCGCCTGGCGCACGGCTGCTATGCGCGCGGAGAGCCCCGGCTCGGCAAGCCAGCGGGGAAGCTCTGCGCGAATGGCGCCACGCGGAGCGACGCCTGTGGCGCGCATCAGGTCCGCCGGCTCCGGGCCGGGCGCGGTGCCCTTTCCCGTGATCACGAGCAGCAGCCGTTCGCCGCGGCGATGGGCGGATTCAATCTGCCGCGAAAGCAGGTTTCGCGCTGCCTCGCGGCTGAGCCCGTGCAGGTCCACCAGGCGGTCTGGCTCGGCCTTGCCATTGCCCAGACGACGATCCCAGCTTCGGTCGAGCGTTTCGGCGAGGGCGCGTGCCGGTGGCGGCGGCCCCGCTGCTGCCGCCGGTGCAGGCGACCGGACATGGACCTGGATCCGCTGCATGGGCAGCGACGCGGGCCGGCTTCCGAACGGGGTAACGTCGGAGGTTGCGCGATGCCAGAGCGCTTCCTCCTCGGGAGTGAGTCGACGGCCCCTCATTCGAGGTGCCGCTCGGCCGCCGATCGCGGCAGGAGGATGGTAAGCCGGGCCCGTTCCTGGAGCGGGCCGGCGATTTCTCCCGCGGCATCGCCAGTTCCGGTGAAGAGGTCGACCCGGTTGGGCCCGACAATCGCGGCGCCGGTGTCGGCGGCGAGCACCATGCCCGCCCACCGTTCGCCGCCGACATGCCCTTCAATCCACGCAGGGGCGCCCAGCGGCATGTGCCGCGGATCGACGGCGATCGATCGAAGGTCCCCGAGCGGGACACCGAGCGCGCCGACCGGAGCCGGGGCGTTGCGCTCCGCGAAGAAGATATAGCGCGGATTCTCCTGCATCAGCACCCGGCCTGCCTCCCTGTTCGCCGCCAGCCAGCCACGAATTTCGGCCATGCCGACGGTTCCCGCGATCAGCCCTCGCTCTCGCAGCAGCCGGCCGATGCCGACATAGGCGTGGCCATTGTGGCCAGCGAAGCCAATCGGGCGCTGATGTCCATCGGGGAATCGCAACACACCCGAGCCCTGCACCTGCAGAAAGAACAGGTCGATGGGGTCGGCCCAGCCGAGCACGGGCGCGTGCCCCTCGAGCGCGCCGGCCTCGATCTCAGCCCGGGTCAGGCAGATGTCCCCCGTGCAAAGGCCGCTCGCCGGCATGCCAAGAACGGGGAGCAGCCCGTCGCGCGGTTCGGCATAT
>JBKBXK010000211.1:0-4159 GCA_046314095.1 Thermaurantiacus sp.
CACCGCTTTCAATGCCGACTTCGATGGCGATCAGATGGCCGTGCACGTGCCGCTGTCGCTTGAGGCGCAGCTGGAGGCGCGCGTGCTCATGATGAGCACCAACAACATCCTGTCGCCATCGAACGGCAAGCCGATCATCGTGCCCTCACAGGACATGGTGCTCGGCCTCTACTATCTCTCGATGGAGCGGCAGGACCGTCATCCCGAGCAGGTGGAACTTCCAGACGGGTCGAAGCGCGAACGGCTGCCGATGTTCGCCGGAATGGCCGAGGTGCACCAGGCTCTGAACGCTGGCTCTGTGACGCTGCACACCCGCATCGAGGCGCGCGTGCCGCAGACTGACGAGGACGGCCGCGTGGCGCTGAAGCGGTTTGTCACCACGCCTGGCCGGATGCTGATTGGCGAGTGCCTGCCCAAGAGCCACAAGGTGCCGTTCGAGACCGTCAACCGGCTCCTCACCAAGAAGGAGATCGGCGACGTCATCGACACCGTCTATCGCCACACCGGACAGAAGGAGACGGTGCTGTTCGCCGACGCGATCATGGCGCTCGGGTTCCGCCACGCCTGCTCCGCCGGGATCAGCTTCGGCAAGGACGACATGCTGATTCCGGCCCGCAAGGAAGAGCTGGTCGAGCGCACCCGCGAGCAGGCCAAGGATTTCGAGCAGCAGTATCAGGATGGCCTGATCACCCAGGGCGAGAAGTACAACAAGGTCATCGACGCCTGGTCGAAATGCGGTGACGAAGTCGCGGCCGAAATGATGAAAGAGATTTCGGCACAGCCGGTCGACCCGGATTCCGGGCAGCAGAGCGAGATCAACTCGATCTACATGATGGCCCATTCCGGGGCGCGTGGTTCGAGCGCCCAGATGAAACAGCTCGCCGGGATGCGCGGGCTGATGGCAAAGCCCTCGGGCGAGATCATCGAGACGCCGATCATCTCCAACTTCAAGGAGGGGCTGACCGTCCTTGAATATTTCAACTCCACCCACGGTGCCCGCAAGGGCCTTGCCGATACCGCGCTCAAGACGGCGAACTCCGGCTATCTCACCCGCCGGCTGGTCGACGTCAGCCAGGATTGCGTGGTGATCGAGGAGGATTGCGGAACGCTTCGTGGCCTCACCACCCGGGCCATTGTCGAGGGCGGCACGACCATCGTCTCCCTAGGCGAGCGGATCCTCGGGCGGACGCTTGCAGATGATGTGGTGGATCCGCGTTCGGGCGAGGTGCTGTTCGCGCGCGATACACTGCTTGGCGAAGCCGAGGTGCGTGCAATCGAAGAATCGGGTGTCACCGAGGTCAAGATGCGCTCTCCGCTCACCTGCGAAAGCCGCATTGGCGTCTGTGGAACCTGCTACGGGCGCGATCTCGCCCGGGGCACACCGGTGAACATCGGCGAGGCCGTCGGCGTGATTGCGGCGCAATCCATCGGCGAACCGGGCACGCAGCTTACCATGCGGACCTTCCACATCGGCGGAGCGGCCCAAGTCTCCGAGCAATCCTCCCACGAGGCTCCGGTTGCGGGCAAGGTTGAGTTCCGCAACCTCCCCGTCATCCGCGACAGCCGGGGTCGCATCATCGCGATGGCGCCGACCGGCGGCGAAGTGCTGATTGTCGATGCCGACGGTCGCGAGCTCTCCGCGCAGAAGGTGCCCTTCGGCGCCGTGCTCAGCGTGGAGGACGGAAAGCCGATTGAAAAGGGCGCCCGCATCGCCGACTGGGATCCCTACACCCGGCCGATCATCACCGATCGCCGCGGCAAGGTGAAATATCAGGATCTGGTGGAGGGTCAGACACTCAAGGAAGAGGTGGACGACGCCACCGGCATTGTCTCCAAGGTCGTTTCCGAGTGGAAAGCGCCGGCACGTTCCAAGGAGGATCTTCGGCCGCGCATCACGTTGCTCGATGAGACCTCCGGCGAGGCGGGCCGCTACCTGCTTCCTGTGGGTGCGATCCTTTCCGTTTCGGAAGGACAGGATGTGGAGGCCGGCGACGTTCTGGCGCGGATGCCGCGGGAAGCCGCCAAGACCCGGGACATCACCGGCGGTCTGCCGCGGGTCGCCGAACTGTTCGAGGCGCGCATACCGAAGGATCCGGGCATCATCGCCCGCGTCGATGGCCGCGTTGAGTTCGGCAAGGATTACAAGACCAAGCGCAGGATCATCCTGAAGCCCGAAGATGGCTCCGATCCGGCGGAGTATCTGCTGCCGAAGGGCCGGCACATCAGCGTGCAGGAAGGCGACCTGGTGCGGAAGGGCGACTTCATTGTGGATGGGCCTGCCAATCCGCACGATATTCTCGACGTGCTTGGAGTGGAAAAGCTGGCCGAGTATCTCTGCGCGGAAATCCAGGAGGTCTACCGTCTCCAAGGCGTGAAGATTAACGATAAGCACATCGAAGTCATCGTCCGGCAGATGCTGCAGAAGGTGGAGATCACCGACGATGGGGACTCGATCTTCCTCAAGGGAGAGCAGGTCGACCGAGAGGAACTTGAGGAAGAGAATGGCAAGCTGATCGCAGCCAACAAGCGGCCTGCCGAAGCCAAGCCGGTGCTCCTGGGCATCACCAAGGCCAGCCTGCAGACGCGCAGCTTCATATCTGCCGCCTCATTCCAGGAGACGACCCGGGTGCTGACAGAGGCTGCGGTCGTCGGGAAAGTCGACCGTCTCGAGGGGCTGAAAGAGAATGTGATCGTCGGGCGGCTCATTCCGGCAGGGACCGGCGCGGCCATGAACCGGCTTCGCGTTGCGGCCTCGGCACGCGATGCACAGCTTCGCGCGCAACAGAAGGCGATTGCGGATGCTCAGGCCGCTGCAGCCGAACCGGCCCCCGCACCTGCCGCCGAGTAGCGGCTGAGCGGATAACGTGCCCGATATCTTCCGACCAGGGCGAGCCGCTCGTCGGCTTCCCATGGTCGGAGGATACGCCATCCCAGCTGGTGGCATGGCAAGTTAACTGCCGTCAACTTTCGGGTCTGGAGTGAGTCGGGGAATCTTACAGGTTTCGCGTCACCATCTTCTCATGGCTGCTGACGATCCCGTATTGCCTCAATAACTTCCCGCCATGAAGGCGAATGGCACGCTTCTTGATTATCCTCCATGCCTAGGGATTTATGGTTAATGGAGGGCTGATCATGAACAAGACCGCCACAATCGCCGCTGTTGCCGTGGCACTCGCCGCACCGGCCCACGCTGCACAGGCCTCGGCCGAAGAGGCCGCTGCCGCTGCTGTCGTGGCGCTGGGCGCAGCTGCGCTTGGCACCATCGCAGATTCTGCCGACCAAGCCGTCATTGCGCCGCTGACAGCGGTTGTCATCCCCACTGTCCCGGAGCCACAGACCTGGGGAATGATGATCATCGGGTTCGGTTTCGTCGGCTTCATGGTGCGCCGGCGCCGCGCAGCGCCCGCAATCTGACATCATGTTCGGGCGGGCCTTTCAACCGGCCCGCCCGAATGCTACATGAAACCCGCCGCGTTTGCGCGGAGATGGCAGTGAACGGCTGCGTGAAATAGCCATTGCGGACCCGGGGGCGGTACCCGGCGGCTCCACCACATCTTGCGGGATCGCAAGATTTGACGGGGCCGAAACAGGATCGACGTGTGGCGAAAGACACAGCTTCTGCCCGGGCGGATGCTCCCGTTAAACGGTTCAAAACCCACAAATGCCAACGACAACGAGGCATTTGCGATCGCCGCGTAACGATTGCCCCCAAGGCAATCTTTACAAGGCCTGAGCAGGGTTCGGGCCGAACCCGGTAACAGAATCGGACTCCAGCGGCACGCAGGCGCGCCGGGCAACAGAAGCGCCTGCATTTTTCGTTTGAAACGGTGACGCTACATGCCACACGCCACGCGTCAGACGCTCAATGGTCATCCGTGCGTTTTGATGTGAGGCCCGCCGGGGCGGTGCACCCCGCCCAACCTTCGGCCCGGCATGGTCTGCCCCGGGATGGCCTGTTGGAACCGCTCCTGGACGCTGACATTTGCATGACAGGCGCCACTTCGGTCCCACGCGGTCTTGATTGGCCCCGGCACCGGGCGTAACCAAGGGTCCCACAGCCGCAGGCCAAGGCATGAGCGAACCGCCCGAAACGCCAGAGGTGCCAGACAGCCTCATCCCGTACGACCAGATCGTGCAGGATTCGCTGCGCAACGTCGTC
>JBKBXK010000212.1:0-4153 GCA_046314095.1 Thermaurantiacus sp.
GCAAGGTTCAAACCGCCACGGAGTAAGTTGCGCGTCGATCCAGTGTCTTGAGCATCTGCCTCCGACCATGTTGAGTCGGCAAAGCGATTCAAAATGGTCGGAAGATGCTCTAGGCGGACCGACCGACCAGCCATGTCGTTCCCCCTGTTCCTGACTCTGAAAGTCAGGACATGCGCGTCGCGCAGCAGGCTGGTATTGCGACCCGTTTGGCGCCCGTGCGCGGGGTCATCGCGTCCTCGCTTGCTTGTCCCCGTCAGGCGACGCGCTGCGTCTCGTATGGCGTGCCGTCGCGGCGCGTATAGCGCCCGTCCGGGCTGAACAGCATGTCGATGTCAGAATAGCCGCCGCCCTTCGGCTCGCCTCCTCCCACAACCACAAACACGCAAGGTCGCGCGCTGCGGTTCACCAGTTGATGCCCGTCGCGGACGCCCATCGGAAACGCAGCGCAATCGCCCGCGCGCAACAGGGTTTCACCGGCATCCTCGACGAGAACGGCCTCCCCTTCCAGCATCACCAGAAACTCGTCCTCTCCGTCATGCCAATGGCGCTGCGAGGACGATGCGCCGGGCTCCAGACGAACATGGCTGACGCCGAAAGCCGTAAGGCCCGTGGCCGGGGCAAGCCGGCGATACCAGCGGCCGGCCACGGCCGCGTCGAATGGAGGCGGGTAGCCGGTGGCATTGGTCTCCGGAACGGAGTGAAGATCGATTTTCGGCATTGCTACGAGGTTCAGCCGCCCCATGGCGCCGGCGGAGTCGCGACCGGTGTCGTGAGGTCGAACTCCACCCGCAAGTGCCGGTTCGGACGCTTCAGCTCGTAGACATAGAGCCTGCCGGGGACATGCTCGATAGCCCAGATATTCGCCATGGACTGCGGGATCCCCTCGCGCTCGAACAGGGTCTTCGATTCCTGGTCCGCCGGGAACTCGATCCGGGTGCCGCCGCCCTCAAGCGGCTGCGGCTCGCGCACACTGTCCCCGCCGTAGTTGGTGAGCACATCCGGGCTGCCATCCTCCTTCAGATGCTGGTGCTTCAGCCGATAGCCGGTGTTGGTGCGGGTGATGATCCAAGTGCGGGACCTGTCCTCGCCGACATGGAACGGGATGCGCACCTCATGGGCCTCGCATCCCCGCACATGCATCACCAGCCGGCTGGTCGCAAAATCCCGGTCAGCCGGATCCTCCGTCACCACACGGCCTTCGAAGGAGCGGCCGCACTCGGCCACCAACCCTTTTATCACCGGGTCGGCGGCCACCGGCGATGCGACAAGGGCAAGTGCAACGATCAGAGCATGTTTCATGCGGAAGGCCTAGCCGCCGCTGCCGGTCTGGCCAAGCCCGGAGGCGGGCGCGATTGTGCATCCGGCCCGACGCGTCTATCTCTTCGCCTCAACCTTCACCGGGGAACGCTCCCATGTCCCGCCGCAGACAGATCTACGAGGGCAAGGCCAAAATCCTCTACGAGGGGCCTGAGCCTGGAACCCTCATCCAGTATTTCAAGGACGATGCCACTGCATTCAATGCGCAGAAGAAGGGCGTGCTTTCGGGCAAGGGCGTGCTCAACAACCGGATTTCGGAGCACATCTTCACCCTTCTCGGCACCATTGGCGTGCCGCACCACTTCATCCGGCGGCTGAACATGCGCGAACAACTCGTCCGGCAGGTGGAAATCGTCCCGCTGGAAGTGGTGGTGCGCAACGTTGCCGCCGGCTCGCTGAGCCAGCGTCTCGGCATCGAGGAAGGCACGCCGCTGCCGCGCACAATCCTGGAATATTATCTGAAAGATGACAGCCTCGGCGACCCGCTGGTAAGCGAGGAGCATATCGCCTGCTTCGGCTGGTGCGGCCAGGACGAGCTTGCCGACATGCAGGACATGGCGATCCGCATCAACGACTTCCTCGCCGGCCTGTTCGCCGGCGTCGGCATCCGGCTGGTCGACTTCAAGCTCGAGTTCGGACGCCTGTGGGAAGACGATTATTCCCGCGTGATCCTCGCCGACGAAATTTCACCCGACAGCTGCCGGCTGTGGGACATGAAGTCCGGCGAAAAGCTCGACAAGGACCGGTTTCGCCGCGATCTGGGCGGCGAAGTGGAGGCCTATCAGGAGGTTGCCCGCCGGCTCGGGCTGTTGCCGGATGGCCAAGCAAACCCGGTGGTGGACATCGAAGCTGCCCGCAAGGCCCGCGATGCGCGCTAGGGCGCTGGCGCTCCTCCTCGCCACGGCCCTTGCCGTCCCGGCCATCGGGCAACAGGCACTGCCACCGCAGCAACTGCCAACGCTGATGGAGCCCCGCTCCATCATGTCGCTGCCCCAGGCGCGCCCGGCGAAGCTGATATCCTACGGCGAGCATCCGTCGCAGGTGGTGGAACTGTTCCTGCCAGCGAAACGCGGCGAGGGGCCGCTTCCCGTCGTGTTGCTGATCCACGGCGGCTGCTTCGCCTCGGATCTGCCCGGGCGGGAGATCATGCGCGCCGCTGCGGGCGCCTTTGCGGGCAAGGGCTGGGCAGTCTGGTCGATCGGCTACCGGCGTGTGGACGAGGAAGGCGGCGGCTATCCGGGCACCTTTCTGGATGCCGCAACCGCCATCGACCTGATGCGCGAACATGCTGACGAACATGGGCTCGACCTGCGCCGGGTCGCGGCGTTCGGCCATTCCGCAGGCGGAACGCTGGCGCTCTGGGCTGCCGGCCGACCCAATCTTCCAAACGGCAGTCCGATGTGGCGAGCTGATCCGCTGCCTTTGCGGGCCGCCGTCTCGGTCGGCGGTTTCGGGGATCTGCGCACCTTCGCTCCGGCGATCGCGCTGGCCTGCGGAAATGAGCTTCTTCCAGCGCTGCTGCGTGGCCGCGAACAGGCAATGCCAGAGGAACTTCCAGCGGATGAAGATGCTGACGGTGCCTCCGGCCTGTCAGAGGAGATGGACGAAGAATCGGCCATCCCCGTTGCGGATGGCGAAGGCGAGGGAGACCAGATACCGCCTGCGATCCCAGCGGGCCGCGCCGACATATTTGCCGATACGTCACCTGCCTCGCTCCTTCCCACGCGGATTCCCGTGGTACTGCTGCACGGCGTCTATGACCATGTTGCCTTCCCGGCGATCGGCCTGTTTCACGCCCAGTCGGCCCGCCGCCGTGGGGACCGGGTGGAGCTGTTCGTGGCGCCCAATGCGGGCCATTTCGAGACCATCGCCCCGGGTCACCGGGCCTTCGAGCAGGCGCTCGGCGTTCTCGAACGGTTCCTGCAATAAGGTGGAGGCGCGGCTTCTCGACATCCGCACCGGGCAGCCCCGGCCGCTGGGACGGGACATGTCCGCATATGCCAAGGACAGCCGCAGCGGGCCGGTGCAGGTGGACCCCCTTGGCCTGGAAGGGGACGCGGTGGCCGACACCCGCGTGCACGGCGGGCCGGACAAGGCCGTCTATTGCTACGCCGCCGCGAACTATCTGCTGTGGCGCGCAGAGCACCCGGAGCACGCCGCCTCGCTCGTTCCCGGTGCCTTTGGCGAGAATCTGCTGTTGGACGGAATCGATGAGGAAAGCGTCTGCATTGGCGACCGCTGGCGCGCGGGAAGCGCCCTGATCGAACCGTGCCAGCCGCGCCAGCCCTGTCACAAGCTGGCCAGCTGGTTCGGCGATGCGCGGATGGTGAAGGCCATGACCAGAAACGGCCGATCGGGCTGGTATGCACGGGTGATCGAGCCCGGCACGATCGAGGCAGGCGGGATTCTCCGCCTCGAGCATCGCCCGGACGGCGCCTGGAGCATCGCACGGGTGCTCGCGACGAGCTATCGCAAGCCCGCCAGTGCGGAGGAACTCCGGGCGCTGGCCATCGCGCCGGGACTGGCGGGATCCTGGGCAGATTGGGCGCGCCGGCAGGCCGAAGTCGCGCGAACAGCCCCGGCGAAGGTCTGAGCGCTCAGTCCGGCTGGGGGACAAGCCTGAGATACGGTTTGAGCGCCCGCCAGCCGCCAGGAAATTTCTCTTTCGCCTGCGCATCGGGCAGCGAGGGCACGATAATCACATCCTCGCCCGGCTTCCAATCTACCGGCGTCGCAACGGGGTGGCGGCTGGTCAGCTGGATGGAATCGATGAGCCGCAGAACCTCGTCGAAATTGCGCCCCGAGGTCATCGGATAGATGAGCTGCGCCTTCACCC
>JBKBXK010000213.1:0-4096 GCA_046314095.1 Thermaurantiacus sp.
GGCGCCGTGGGTTGTAGAAGCGTTCTATGTAGTCGAAGACATCGGCGCGGGCTTCATTTCGGGTGCGATACACTTTGCGTGCTGTGCGTTCGGTTTTCAGCGTTGAGAAGAAACTTTCCATCGCCGAGTTATCCCAGACATTGCCTGCTCTGCTCATTGAGCATGTGATGCCGTTGTCTGCTAGCAGGCGTTGAAACTGCTCGCTCGTGTATTGGGATCCCTGGTCGGAATGATGAAGGAGCGCGTCAGGCTTCCCTCGGCGCCAGACTGCCATCATCAGGGCATCCATGACCAGTGACGCATCGCGATCTGCCTTCATGGACCAACCGACCGCGCGGCGGGAAAACAGGTCGAGGACGACGGCGACATACAGCCAGCCCTCGGCAGTCCAGATGTATGTGAAATCGGCCAGCCACTTCTGGTTTGGCCGATCTGCCTGGAAATCCCGGTCCAGGATGTTGTCGGCAATGATTGAGCGCTCACCATCGTCCTTGGGCTTGCCTCTGCGCCGAGGCCGAGCCTTGAAGGCGTTGCAGCGCATCAGTCGTTCTGACCTGCCACTGGTCTTTCATCCGGCCACGACCGGAGTCCGGTGGTCATTGCCCCGCCTACCGATTTTGGACCATTCGAAGCCGGAGTTTTCGGCCTTGGTCACGGCGGCGGGCTGGTGACGCCGCCGGGAAAGTGCAGCGCGCTCGGGACATTGTATCCGATGGCGCTGTGGGGTCGATCGTCGTTGTAGTGTCTACGCCAATCCTCCAGCTTTTCGGCCGCATCCGCAAGGCTCATGAACCAGTGCGCGTTCAGGCACTCAGACCTGAGCTTGCTGTTAAACGCCTCGATAAACCCGTTGTCTGTCGGCTTTCCGGGCCGGGAAAAGTCGAGCGTTACGCCCTTGGCATAGGCCCAGAGATCCAGGTTGCGTATTCCACGGAAGATGGGCATCGATTCCACGGCATCGTGGGCAGCCATTCCACGCCTCGGGCAGTCTGGCCGACTGGTGCATGGGGTCAGGCCCGACCCGACAGGTCAAGCGGTTTCATCGTGACCGCGCGCTTGCGCATACTCTCTCCGGCGAGGGGCAGTCGGTGTGCGTTATGAACGAGCCGGTCGAGGATAGCGTCGGCCAGGGTTGGGTCGCCAATGGTCTCGTGCCAGTGCTCCACCGGGAGTTGGCTGGTGACAATTGTGGAGCCACGGCCGTGACGATCTTCAAGGATCTCCAGCAGGTCTCGCCGTTCGGGAACCGACAACACTGACAGGCCCCAATCGTCGAGGATGAGCAACTCGGTCCGCTCGATGGCTTTCAGCGTCCTGGCGTGCCGCCCGTCGCCACGGGCGATGGCGAGAGCCTCGAACAGGCGCGGCACGCGGTGATAAGCGACGCGCCGGCCATCGCGGCAGGCCTTGTGGCCAAGTGCGCAGGCGATCCAGCTCTTTCCCAGCCCGGTCGGACCGGTGATGAGCAGGTTCTCATGGCGTCCGATCCATGCGCCATCGACCAGGTGTGCCATGACAGCACGATCAATGCCGCGCGGGGTGCGGAGGTCGAGATCCTCGACGCAGGCAGCCTGTCGCAGGGCAGCGAACTTGAGTCTGGTGATCAGGCGTTTGGCGTCCCGTTCGACGGCCTCGCGATCGACCAACAGGCCGAGGCGATCCTCAAAGCCGAGGCTGTCGTAAGTGGCGTGGGCTTGGCGCTGCTCGTCCAATGCCTTGACCATGCCGGTGAGGCCAAGGGCGAGGAGCTGCTCGGAGGTGGGATGGATCAGCAAGGTGGGTCTCCTTTCAATGGTAATATCCCCGTCCGCGGATGTTCGAATGTCGAAGCGGAAGCTGTTCGGGGCTTTCGTCGAGGAAGGCGCTGTCGAGCCCGTTCGCCAGGATCGATCTGATTGAGGCGACGGAGCGGGCCCGGATGGACAATCCCCGCCGGCAGGCGGCATCGAGGCGGGCGGGCTCATAGCTCTTGGCCAGGGCCAGAACGCCGAGGCAGCTTCGAAAGCCCTGCTCGGGATGGGGACGGTCTGCCATCACAGCCTCGCAAAATGCCGTCACCGACGGGCCAAGCCTGGCCGCCTGCGCCAGGACACGGGCCGGCGTCCATTCCGCATGGCGGCGGTGGGACGAGGGCATGTGCTGTGGAACTGTCACGTGGCTGCGTCGACCAGGGCAGCGGGGATGGCTGGCAACCCGTTGCCCCTTGTGGAAGATCTCGACGACAGCACCGCAGACGCGGACATCGACCTCCTGCCGGATCAGCCCGAACGGCACGGAATACCACGAGCTGTCGACCTCGACGTGATAGTCAGGCGCCACGCGGGCCCGCTTCCAGCGGGCGAACCTGTAAGGTTCCGGCGGCAACGGTTCGAGGTTCGGCCGGTCGATCGTGGCGAAGAGATCAGCACGGCTGGCGCCATAGCCGCGCATCACGCGCATGTTCAGCTCATTCAACAGCCGTCGGATCGCGGCGTTCAGATCGGTCAGGGAGAAGAAGCGCAGGTTGCGCAGACGCGCCAGAATCCAGCGCTGCGCAACCTGCACGGCGACTTCCACCTTTGCCTTGTCACGGGGCTTGTAGGGTCGTGCGGGCAGGATGGCAGTGCCGTAGTGGCCGGCCATCTCGGCATAGGTCCGGTTCAGCCCCGGATCAAAGCGGTCGGCCTTGAACACCGCCGACTTCAAGTTGTCGGGCACCACGACCTTCGGCACGCCGCCGAGGAATGCGAACATCCGGACATGTGCCTCAATCCAGTCCTCGAGGCCCTCGGATGGCACGGCCTCGGCATAGGTGTAGTTGGAGGCCCCCATCGCCGCGACGAACAGCTTCAGGGCCCGCGCTTCCCCGGTCGCGGGATCGATCACGTCGATCGTGTCGCCGGCGAAATCGACGAACACCTTCTCGCCGCCGACATGCGTTTGTCGCATCGTCGGCCGGACCCGACCCTTCCAAGCCTCGTAATGCTCGCAAAACCAAGCGTAGCCAAAGCCAAGGGGATGGGCAGCGCGATACTCTTCCCAGAGCAGGGCGCGCGTGACCCCCGGGCGTCGGAGTTCCCGATCCACCAAGGTCCAGTCGGGCACCGGACGTTCCCCGTCCGGCACCGACGGCGCCGCCGGGAACAACAGCAACTCAAGGTCGTCGTCGGACAACGCGGCGGGAAGCGGCCAGGTCAGACCGGCCGTTCGCGCCCGCCCGAGATACGTCCCGACAGTTCCCTTCCCGAGCCCGAGCGAGGCGGCGATCGCCCGCTCGCTCAGCCCGTTCGCATACTTCAGCCGTAGAACATCTCGTATCCGGCGCATCGACAGTCGTCCTGTTGGCATCTCGGCTCCCTCGTAAAGAAAAGAGGGTCACCGTAGCTTCAGACTGTCAGCCAGGCCCGCCCACGATCGCGTGGAACGGCTGCCCATCATCCCGTGGAACACGCACCAGGTCGCGCGAGATGAATTCGCTGCCATTATCGACCCGAATAGTTTTCGGATAACCGACCTTGCTGCAAATCCGTTCGAGCGTCTGAACGACGTCTTCGCCACGATATTGGAACCGCACGTCCGTCGCCGGGCAGTAGCGGGAATGAGTATCAACGATGGTCAGAATCCGCAGCTTCTTGCCCAAGGCCAGTTGGTTATGGACGAAGTCCATGGCCCATACATCGTTCGGCCCGACGGCCTCAGCCCGATCATCGCGCAGCTTGGCCTTCACCCGCCGTTTCGGCGTCTTGTTCCGCAGCTGCAAGCCTAACGCTCTGTAGACATTGTAGACCATCTTGATGCTGACCTCCCAGCCTTCCCGGTCGAGGACGATGTAAACGCGGCGGTAGCCATAGCGCACGCGCGTCTCGCAGATCTCCCGGATCCGCCGTTTCAGTTCTGCCGGATCGGTGCGGCGGGATTTGTAGTGGTAGCTCGAGCAGTCGAACCTCAGGGCCCCACACGCCCTGCGGATCGAGACGGCCCAATCTGCGCACATCCCACGAACCAGTTCGCGCGTCCGTTCCGGCTTCAGAGCTTTCGCCGGACAACATCCTGCAACATCTGCCGATCCAAGGTCAGGTCCGCAACGATACGCTTCAATCGTGCATTCTTGTCCTCG
>JBKBXK010000214.1:0-3993 GCA_046314095.1 Thermaurantiacus sp.
CGCGGCCGCGCCGATCGTGACGGCCGGGTTGTCCTTCATATAATCCCGACTCCTGGCCACCAGCGCGTCCACATCCTGGTCGCGCAGGCTGTCAGAGGCCTTGTCGAGGCCGTCGCCGGTCTTCCGCAAGACATCGGCAGCAGGCGCCGTCGCCGGATCCTTCAGTTGCTCGGCCAGGCTGCGCGCGCCATCGGCAACCGCCTTCAGCACATCCGCAGCCGCGGCGAGGCCGGCGCCGCCACCGGCGGCGCCCCGGCTTCCGCCCGAGCCGGACTGGGGCCGGATCAGGTCGCGCTCGTCGCTGCCGAGCACATCGATTGTTTCGCTGTCATTGGCCATGTCCTGTCTCCTCCTGCCCGGCGGCAGCTCAGGCAGCCGGGAAAATCTCGAAAAGGCCCGCCGCGCCCATGCCGCCACCGACGCACATGGTCACCACGGCCCATTTGGCGCCCCGCCGGCGACCCTCGATGAGGGCATGGCCGGTCAGCCGCGCACCCGACATACCATAGGGATGACCGATCGAAATCGCACCCCCGTTCACATTCAGTTTCTCGTTGGGGATCCCCAGATGGTCCCGGCAATAGATAACCTGAACCGCGAAGGCCTCGTTAAGTTCCCAAAGATCGATATCGTCGACCGAAAGCCCCGCCTGCTTCAGAAGCTTCGGGATGGCATGCACGGGGCCGATGCCCATCTCGTCGGGCTCAAGTCCTGCAACCGCCATCCCGGCATAGCGGCCGAGCGGCGACAGGCCCCTCCGTTCGGCTTCCTTGGCTTCCATCAGGACTGCGGCCGAGGCGCCGTCGGAAAGCTGGCTGGCATTGCCCGCGGTGATGTTCTTGCCCTCGCCCCGCACCGGCTTCAGGCCCGAAAGCCCCTCCAGCGTCGTCTCCGGCCGGTTCCCCTCATCCTTCGCCAGTGTCACCTCGTGGACGGTGATCTCGCCCGTCTCGCGATTCTGCATGCCCATCTTCGCGGTCACCGGCACGATCTCGGCGTCGAACAGCCCGGCCTGCTGCGCAGCGGCAACGCGCTGCTGCGACTGGAAGGCATATGCGTCCTGCGCCTCGCGGGAAATGCCATAGCGGCTGGCGACCGTCTCGGCGGTGTCGATCATCGGCATGTAAATGGCCGGATGCATGGCGACGAGCTCCATGTCCGGCTCCACGCGATACTTGTCGTTCTGCACGGTCGAAATACTGTCGACGCCACCGGCAAGAACGATGTCCTGTCCATCGACGATCACCTGTTTTGCAGCAGTCGCGATCGCCATCAGGCCGGAGGAACATTGCCGGTCGATGGTTTGCGCCGCAACCGTGACCGGAAGCCCGGCGCGCAGCGCCGCGAGCCGCGCGATGTTGGGCGCACCCGAACCCTGGGTCAGCACGCAGCCCATCACCACATCGTCGATCTCGCCGCCCTCGAGGCCCGCCCGCTCCACCGCCGCCTTCACCGCGTGCGCTGCCAGTGTCGGGGTCAGCGTCATGTTGAAGGCGCCCCGGAAGGCCTTGCCGATCGGGGTCCGGGCGGTTGAAACGATCACGGCGTCGCGCATGTCAGCTCTCCTTTCGCATTCTGTTCTGGTTCACGCCTGTCCGCTCAGACATAGCTGAGCGTCACCCACTCGGCGGCAAGCGCCGGCTTTTCCTCGCCCGCGATCTCCACGGTCACGTCGTAGGTCGTCAGCACGGCCCCGCCGCCACGCTCGGTCACGTCGAGCAGGCGGAAGCGGCCGCGGATGCTGCTGCCAGACCGCACCGGCGCCAGGAAGCGGAGCCGGTTGAGACCATAGTTCACGCCCATCTTCACCCCGTCGAGCACCGGCATGGCCGCATAGCCCATCTCCGACATCAAAGAGAGGGTGAGAAAGCCGTGCGCGATCGTGGTGCCGAAGGGCGTCTGGCGGGCGAGGTCCGGGTTCACGTGAATGAACTGGTGGTCGCCCGTCACCTCCGCGAAAGCGTCGATGCGGGCCTGATCCACCACAATCCAGTCCGAGACGCCGACCTCATCGCCGACCCGCGCCTTCAGCTCCTCGAGGCGCATCGCCTGTCGCATTCCCGGCATCCTCCGCTCCGCCCCGGCCCCGCCGTTCCTTGGCGCCGCCGGCGCGCGCTGGCAACCGCCCCGTCAGGCAGCCTTCCCGCGCGCCTCTGCAGTCTCGGCGGCGCCGCCTGGCGCGTCCCCCTTCGCCTCATTTGCTCCAGTCGCAATGTCGCGGCTGCCAAGGATCTCGGCGAGATCGAACACCTCGCCTTGCGGGCCAGCAAGGAAACTCGTCTGGCTCGGGAAGGCGAACTCGATGCCAAGCTCGCGAAAACGCTTGACGATGCCCAGCATCACCGCCTGCTGCTCGGCCAGCAGCACCGGCAGCGCCGGATCCTCGACGAAGAAGATCAGCTCATAGTCCAAGCCAGAGGGGGCGAAAGTGATCAGCGGCGCCCGGTCGAAGGTGCAGCGCGGTCGATCTTCCACAATCGTCTTCAGCTCGCCCGGGATCCGCTCCAGAAGCTCGGTCGGCGTCTGGTAGATCACCTGAATCACGATCACCGAACGGCGGCGCTTCACCTCGGCGAAGTTGGAGATGTGCTGGCTGAGCAGATTGGCGTTGGAAATCGCAACGACCTCGCCCGAAAGCGCGCGGATGCGCGTGCTCTTCAGCCCGATGTTCTCGACGGTGCCCATGGTGCCACCGCCGAGGCTGATGAAGTCGCCCTTCTTGAACGGCTTGTCGATGATGATGGCAAGCGCGGCAAACAGATCGGAAAAAATGCCCTGGGCGGCAAGGCCGATGGCAATGCCGCCCACCCCGAGCCCGGCGATGAGTGCTGTCACATTCACACCCAGATTGTCGAGGAGCGCAATGCCCGCGATCAGCCAGACGACCACCTGGATGATGGTCCGGAAGATGCCGACCGCGCCGTCCAGCTCCGGATCATGGCCGCCCGCCACCTTCCCCTTGCGATCGATGAGCCCGACGAGCAGTGCGATGGTCCAGCGGGCGACCTGGACGACGGCAACCACCGTGAAGAGAAAGCCGATCACCCTGTCCCACAACGGCGGGGGCGTGGTGACCGCCCCCATCGCCTTCAGCGACAGCAGCAGCAGGAACAGGCTCATCGTCCGGCCCGCCACATCGTCGAACATGCGGCGATAGCTTCCCGGGGTGCCGCTCCGCAGGAACTTGCGCAGCAGGCGATAGGCCAGTTCCAGGACGACATAGGCCACAAGCGCGGCGCCGATTGCGACGAGGGCGCTGTAACTGTCGTCGGCCAGCCAGACCCACAGCTCGCGGGTAAGTTCGAGCGTGGCCTCCGGCAGGGCCAACATGTCGTTCATGATCGCGCTGGATGCCGGCTCGTCGGCAGGGGATGGTTCTTCGGCCATTGCCGGGCTTCTAGGCGGTGCGGGGCGGTGCCGCCAACCCCGGCCGGGATCGGGCCGGGCAATCCGTCGCGGCGCCCGGGGCCTTTCCGCAGCGGCCCGAACTGTCTAGGTCCGCCCGCCATGCCTGTTCCGCGCGAGTTCGAGACAGAAAGCGGCGCGCCGCCGCTGGCGCTGGTCACCGGCGGTGCCCGCCGCATCGGCGCCGGCTTCGTCCGCGCGCTTGCCGCCGCCGGCTGGCGTGCGGCGATCCACGCCCATGGCTCGGCCGGCGATGCAGAGGCGCTGGCCGCTGCGCTGAAGGCGGATGGCGCGCCCGAGCCGCTGGTGCTCGTTGGCGATCTTGCCGATCCGGCGGTGCCGGCCCGGCTCGCAGCCGCCGCCGGGCCGGATCTTCGGCTTCTCGTCAACAACGCCTCGCTGTTCGAGGAGGACGCGCTTGCCGACTTCGGGCCCCAGCTCTGGGCGCGGCACCTCGATGTGAACCTGCGCGCACCCGCGCTTCTCATCCAGGCCTTCGCAAGCGGACTTCCGGCTGGCGCAAGGGGCCTCGTGGTCAACATCCTCGATGCCAAGCTCGAGGCGATGAACCCGGATTTCTTCTCCTAC